>CAZBZH010000099.1:0-10788 GCA_964496265.1 uncultured Acidobacteriota bacterium
GAAGGCTCTGCCCTCTCGCAACCGCTCCAGCACCGCGTCGGGGAGTCCGCTCCCCGCCGCGCTCTCCGCCTGAGCCGCCAGGCCGCCCAGGGCCTGCCACAGGGCGTAGGCACCGATCACCAGGGTGACCCCGGCGAGCACCTGGGGAACCCGCTCGGAGCTCGCCAGGGGCGGACTCCAGCCCGAGCAGCACACACCCAGCAACAGGGCCGGAAACCAGAGCGTGATGAAGCTCACGGTCTCGCCCGGGGCGGAGGCCGCCGCGGCCAGCGGCCAGGCGCCGAGAAGTCCGAGCAGCAGCGCCGTGAACCAGGGCCCCGGGGTCAGCCGGTCGAGCCGGATCAGCAGCAACAACAGCAGCAGAATCGCGGCAGGCAGCGCGGCGAGACCATGACTCTCGGGCGGGAAAAGCGGGAGGAATCCGAGCAGCGCCAACGCCGGCAACGCCGGCAACCCACGGCGCGAGGAAACCGCATCGGATCCGTGCGAACTGTTCATCCCGGACACGGGGCCAACATAGCGCCGGGGAGAGCGAATGGGAAGCGAGGGGAGCCCAAACGCAACGAGGGCCCCGTGAAGGGGCCCCCGTCGACTCAGACTCTAACCGTAAGGTTCAGCTTACTGCTGGGTACCTTCCGGCCACTGCACGAACTGACCGTTGATGAAGATGATGGCGTCGTTGAAGCTGGTGGTCGCGCCACCGCCGCTCACGACCGTGCAGGCCGTGCCGCCATCCTTACCACCCGAGCAGACGGTGTAGCCGCCGACGGCGGAGTTGACGACGAAGGTGTTACCCCAGCCGTCGGCCGTCGGAGCGGTGCGGATGTACACCGGCTCGATCACGCCTTCCAGCGTGTTCATCGCAGTCGCCACCGGGTACACGTTGTTGTCGATCGCGTAGGATTCGACAGCGGTACCGATGGAACGCAGGTCGGCCATGGTGCGCTTCTGCTTACCACGGTCAATCGCGTTCAGAAGGTTCGGGATCGCGATGGCGGCGATGATGCCGATAATCGCGACCACGATCAGCAGTTCGATCAGAGTGAAACCTTTCGCATTCCGTTTCATCAATCCAGCCTCCAATAAGGGTCCGGCCCCTCCTAGAGCAACCCCGGTGCCAACTCCCACCCGCCGGGCCCACCCTGAGCGCAACTCACTTTATTTTCAACAACTTGACTATAGCACCCGATTCAATCCCCGTGTCCGCCGGACGTCCGATGGCCGCTACGCTGCCCATCGCTGTCGTTCGGTATCACGGAAACTGACATTGCACGTCACGCTTCCGAACCCGGACCCTCTGGTACGGGCTCGACGGCGTCGGCGTTTAGTTCCCGCTCCCGGGAACCTCCCTCCCGGGAGGTCAGGCCGTATTTCTTGGCGAAATAGCGGAAAGAGCGGAACGTCATGCCCAGAAGTTCGGCGGCGTGGGTCTGGACCCCGCCGCTACGGTTCATCGCTTCGACCATGTAGAGCCGCCGCTGGTCCTCCAGGTGGCTGTCCAGGTCGATCCCCGGTTCGGGCAGGATCACCTCCACCAGCCGCCGGGGCCCGGAGCCGCTGCGGATCTCCGCCGGCAGGCTCTCGACACCGATGGTCTCCCCTGCCTCGAGGGCCACGGCCCGCTCGATCACGTTCTCCAGCTGACGGACGTTGCCCGGCCAGTGGTAGGCCTCGAGCATCTCCATGGCTTCCTTCGAGATCCCGTCGATCGGCTTGCCCACCAGCTCCCGGTACTTCTCGAGGAAGTTCTCGGCCAGCGGCTGGATGTCCTCGGGCTTCTCCCGCAGCGCCGGCATGCGGATCGGGATCACGTTGATCCGGTAGTACAGGTCCTCGCGGAACAGCTTCTCGTTGACCATCTGCTCCAGGTCCTGGTTGGTCGCGGTGATGACCCGGGCGTTGACCTCGGTCTCCTCGGTCCCGCCGACCGGGCGGATGCGCTTCTCCTGCAGCACCCGCAGCAGCTTGATCTGCATCGCCGTCGAGGTCTCCCCGATCTCGTCGAGGAAGATAGTGCCGTCCTGGGCCACCTCGAACAGCCCCTTCTTGTTGCTGGTCGCCCCGGTGAACGCCCCCTTGATGTGGCCGAACAGCTCGCTCTCCAGCAACTCGTTGGGCAAGGCGCCGCAGTTGATCGAGACGAAGGGCTTCTCTCCCCGGCCGGAGTTGTAGTGAATCGCCCGGGCGATCAACTCCTTACCGGTACCGGACTCGCCGGAGATCATGATCGTGCTGCCGGTGGTGGCAACCCGCTCGATCAGCTGGAAGATGCCGCGCATCTTGGTGCTCCGGCCGACCAGCCCGTCGAAGTGGTAGCGATCTTTCAGCTCCGCCCGCAGATCCCGGTTCTCGACCCGCAGATCGGCGTTCTCGTGCTCGATCCGCTTCTGTTCGATGGTGCGCCGCACCACGACCTTCATCTCGTCCAGATCGAAGGGCTTCTCGACGTAGTACGAGGCGCCGGCATTGAGCGCCTCGATGGCGGTGTCCTTGGAACCGAAGGCGGTCATCAGCACCACGGCGGTATCCGCCGCGCAGAGCCGGGACTCACGCAGCAGCTCCAGGCCGTCCATCTTCGGCATCGAGATATCGCTGATCAGCACATCGAAGCCGCTCGAGGTCTGCTGCAGCGCCTGCAGCGCCGCCTCGCCGGACTCGGTGGCGACCACCTCGTAGCCCTCGCGCCGCAACATCAGGCTGAGCACGTCCCGCAGGCTCTGCTCGTCTTCCGCGATGAGAATCCTGTTCACGCTCTGAGGCCTCCCGCCGATACCAGGGGTTCGCTAGTCTGCTTGCCCGCCGCCGACGTGCGCCGCGGCAGGTCGATGGTCACCGAGGTGCCGCTTTCCAGCGACGTGTCGACCTCGATCTTTCCGCCGTGCTCCTCCACCAGCCGGTAGACGATGGCGGCACCGAGCCCGGTGCCCTCCTCGAAACTGCTGGCAAAGGGCTGGAAGTACTGCATCTTCTGCTGGTCGGTCATCCCGACCCCTTCGTCGGCGAAGCGGACCTTGATCCGCTCCCCGTCGATCCCGACGCCGATCTGCAGGCAACCGCCGTGGGGCATCGCCTTGAGCGCGTTGGTCGCCAGGTTCCAGAACACCTGCTTCATCCGGTTGACGTCGACCTCGCAGTAGATTTCGTCGGCGTCGTATTCGGTGACGATGTCGTGGGCCTTGACGAACTGGCTGCTCTTGCGCAGCAGCTTGACGCTGTCGTCGATCAAGCGCACCAGGTCCGCCTCGGTGGCGGCGAACTTGCCGGGCCGGGCGAAGGTCAGGAAATCGCGGATCGCCTGATCGAGCCGCTGGGACTCCCGCAGGATGATGTCCATCAGCTCCAGGGTCTCCCCTTCCGGTCGCAGCGATCCCTTGAGGTACTGGACCGCCCCGCTCATCGCCGCCAGCGGATTGCGCAACTCGTGAGCCATGCCCGCCGCCATCTGCCCCAGCGCCGCCATGCGCTCCTTGAGCCGCACCTCCTGCTCCAGGGAACGCACGTCGGTCACATCCTGGAAGATGAACAGGTAGCCGATGGCCTCGCCGCCACGGTCCTTCAGCGAGGAAACCGCCACTCCGAGGAAGATCGTGCGGCCGTCGGCGGTGCGGAAGAAGCGTTCGAACCGCAGGCGCTGACGCCGGGCCAACTGAGGCTGGACCCGCTCGAGGAACTCCGGATCCAGGTCGAGCATCTGGTGCACCCGGGTGCCGTTCAGGTCCTGCAGCCGGTAACCGGTGATCTCCCGGCCGCCACGGTTGAGGAAGTTGATCGCTCCGGAGAGATCGGTGGTGATCAGGCCGCTATTGATCGACCCGATGATGTTCTCGTTCAGCGCCTGGAGCCGGTGCACGGCGCCGCGGCGTTCGGCCAGCTCGGTGCCCTGGGTGCGGATCCGCTCGGACAGGTAGGAGCAGAGCAGCGCGACCGCGATCATCCCCAGCAGGTGTACCACCAGGGCGTACCACAGCCGTCCGGGGTCCTGATAGCCGCCGCTGGCGGCCAGCGGCGCGATCGGCTTGAACAGCACGACCCCGGCGTAGAGGGTCCAACAGATCAGCGCTAGGCCGACCCCGCCCCGCCGGTACAGGGACATCGCCCCGACCCCGATCGGCAGCAGGTAGAGGAAGGACATCGGGCTGGCCGGCCCGCCGGTAATCGCGACGAAACCGCTGATCACCCCGGCGTCGCCGATCAACTGGAACCAGAGTAGCCCCGGCCGGCCAGCCCAGATGCGATAGAGCAGCGCGTAGAGCGCCACCAGGCCGTAGCCCGCGGCCGCCAGCGAGAACAGCGGCCCGTAGTTCAACTCGGGCGCGTCGTGAAGCTCGATGGCGTAGACGGAGATCAACAACGTGGTGATCGTCGCCAGGCGAACGATCATCAGCTTGCGCTGCTGTCTCGCGAGCTCCCGCTGGTTCATGCCCTCGTACCGTGTCTCTGGTTAGGGAAACGGGGCGCCGCCGGGCGACGCCCCGTCCGGACTAGCCGATCTTGCTGATCAGGTCGAACATCGGCATGTACATCGAGATCACGATGCCGCCGATGACCACGCCGAGGAACACGATCATGATCGGTTCCAACAGCGCGAGCAGGTTCGCCGTCGCCTCGTCGACTTCGTCTTCGTAGAAGTCGGCGATCTTGTTCAACATGGTCTCGAGCGCACCGGTGGATTCACCGACCGCGACCATCTGCACCACCATGCCCGGGAACAACGAGTGTTGCCGCAGCGGCTCGGCGATGGTCTTGCCCTCTTCCACGCTGGCCCGGGTGGCCATGATCGCGTCCTCGACGATGGCGTTCCCCGAGGTCTTGGCCGTGATCTCGAGGCCTTCGAGGATCGGCACACCGGAAGCGGTCAGGGTGCCGAGGGTGCGGCAGAAGCGCGCCACGGCGATCTTCTTGAGCAGCATGCCCAGCACCGGGACCTTGAGCATGATGCCGTCGATGTGCCGCTTGCCTTTGTGGGTCTTGTGGTAGCGCACCAGGGTCACGATCGTGCCGACGATGGCCAGCAGGATCAGCCACCACCAGCGGCCGATGAAGTTCGACGCGGCGATGGTGATCCGGGTCGGCAGCGGCAGGCTGGCGCCCAGGCCCTCGAACAGGGTGGCGAAGGTCGGAATGACCTTCCAGAGGATGATCCAGACCACCGCGACGGCGATACCGATGACCGCCACCGGATAGACCAGCGCCGAGCGGACGGCGCCGCGCAGCTTGACGATCTTCTCGATGTACTGGGCCAGGCGCTGCAGGATCGTATCGAGGATACCGCCCGCCTCACCGGCGGCGACCATGTTGCAGTACAGCCCGTCGAAGGCCTTGGGGTGCTTGCGCAGCGCGTCGGCCAGGGTCGCACCGGACTCGACATCCTGCCGTACCGCCATCAGGATCTTCTGGAACGCCCGGTTCTCCTGCTGGCTGGCCAGGATCTCCAGGCACTGTACCAGCGGCAGGCCGGCGTCGAGCATCACCGAGCGCGGGCGGGGGGAGCTCGCAATCTCCTTCTTGGTGATCCCGCCGCCGAGCTTCGGCAGCGCGAACTCCTTGCCCTTCTCGGTCACCGCGGTGACGATGATCTGCTGCTTGCGAAGTGCGGCGATGGCGGCGTCCTTGCTCTCCGCCTGCATCACCCCTTCCTGGACCTGACCCCCGCGGGTCCGTCCCTTCCAGCTATAGTTGGGCATCTATCGGCTCCTCCGCGGGGCCCGGCCGGCAGCGGCCGCTCCCGCACCGGGCTGCTCAAGCGCACCGGCTCCACGATCGATCATGTCCTGCAGCTCGTCCGGCTTGGACGAGAGCTGCATGATGGTCTGCAGACTGACTTGTTTCTTGAAGTAGAGGGATGCCAGCGACTGGTTGAAGGTCTGCATCCCGAACTTGGACTGGCCGACCTGCATCGCCGAGTAGATCTGGTGCACCTTGTCCTCGCGGATCAGGTTCCGGATCGCGGCGTTGGGGACCAGGATCTCCATCGCCAGGCAACGCCCGTGGCCGTTGGCCTTGGGCAGCAGGGACTGACACATGATCCCTTCCAGCACCAGCGAGAGCTGGGCCCGGATCTGGGCCTGCTGGTGGGGCGGGAACACGTCGATGATGCGGTTGATCGTCTGGGCCGCCGAGTTGGTGTGCAGGGTGCCGAAGGTCAGGTGGCCGGTCTCGGCGATACGCAGCGCCGACTCGATGGTCTCCAGGTCGCGCATCTCACCGATCAGCACCACGTCCGGGTCCTGACGCAGGGCGGCGCGCAGCGCGTTGGGGAACGAGCGGGTATCCGCGTGGAGCTCCCGCTGGTTGACCAGACAGCTCTTGTGGCCGTGCAGGTACTCGATCGGGTCTTCGATCGTCACGATGTGCTCGTGACGCTCGCTGTTGACCTTGTCGAGCATCGCCGCCAGGGTGGTCGACTTACCCGAGCCGGTGGGACCGGTCACGAGGATCAGCCCCCGAGGCTTCTCGCAGAGGGTCGAGACCACGTCGGGCAGCCCCAGATCGCGGAAACTGCGGATCTCCCAGGGGATGGTACGGAAGGCTCCGGCCACCGCGCCCCGCTGGAAGAAGACGTTACCGCGGAAGCGGGCGAGCCCCTTGACGCCGAAGGAGAAGTCCAGCTCGAGGCTCTCCTCGAAGCGGTGCTTCTGGGTATCGGTCAGCACGCTGTAGACCAGGTTCTTCGTCGCCGGAGCGGTCAGCGGCGGCACCTGCAGGGGCACCATCTTGCCGTCGATCCGGATCTGCGGCGGAGAGTTGGTCGTGATGTGCAAATCGGTGCCCCCCTGGTCGACCAGGGTCTTGAGCAACTGATGCATCGTAACGCCCATGGAACCTCGCTATCCCCCGCGGGGGCGTGCTGCAAAACGGCCTAGAGGACCGTTTCGCGAACCACTTCCTCGATGGTGGTGTGCCCCTCGCGGATCTTCTGCAGTCCGGATCCGCGCAGGGTGATCATTCCGTCGTCGATGGCCTGGGCCCGCAGCTCCATGGCCGAGGCGCCCGACAGAATCAGCTCCCGCAGGTCGTCGGAGATCTCCATGACCTCGAACAGGCCGACGCGGCCGCGGTAGCCGGTGTTGTTGCAGTTGCTGCAACCGGCGCCCTTGTACAGGGTCACCTCCCCTGCCTCGTCCTCGCTGAAGCCGACGTCGATCAACGCCTGGGGCGGCATGTTGATCTGCTGGCGGCATTCCTTGCAGATGCGGCGCACCAGGCGCTGGGCGGCGATCAGGTTGACCGAGGTCGAAACCAGGAAGGGCTCGATGCCCATGTTCATCAGGCGGTTGATCGTCGAGGGCGCGTCGTTGGTGTGGAGGGTCGAGAGCACGAGGTGACCGGTGAGCGCCGCCTTGACGGCGATCTCGGCGGTCTCGAAGTCACGGATCTCACCGACCAGCACGATGTTGGGGTCCTGACGGAGGAAGGCGCGCAGCGCGGCGGCGAAGTTGAGGCCGATCTGCTCCTTCATCTGGACCTGGTTGATCCCGTGGAGGTTGAACTCCACCGGATCCTCGGCGGTCATGATGTTGGTCTCGGGGGTGTTGACCCGGGCGATCGACGAGTAGAGCGTGTTGGTCTTACCCGAACCGGTCGGCCCGGTGACCAGCACCATGCCGTAGGGCTTGAGGATCGACCGCTCGAAGCGCTGCATCGACTCGACCTCGAAGCCGAGCTTCGTCATGTCGAGCACCAGGTTGTCCTTGTCCAGCAGGCGAAGCACGATCTTCTCGCCGAACAGGGTGGGCAGCACCGAGACGCGGTAGTCCATCTCCTTGTACTTGCCCGACAGCTTCATCTTGATCTTGATGCGGCCGTCCTGGGGCAGGCGCTTCTCGGAGATGTCCAGCTTGGCCATGATCTTCAGGCGGCTGATGATCGCGTCCCGCAGCTTCATCGGCGGATGCATGATCTCGTAGAGCACGCCGTCGATCCGGAAGCGGACCCGGAAGTCCTTTTCGTAGGGCTCGATGTGGATATCCGAGGCGCTCTTCTTGATCGAGTCGGTGAGGATGATGTTGACCAGCTTGACGACCGGGGCTTCCTCGGTCGCGGCCTCGAGCTGGTGCATGTCCAGCTCTTCGTCCTCTTCCATCACCTCGAGGGCCTCGGCTTCCGCCTCGGCCATCTCGTCCATCACCTTCTTCAATTCGAGGGCGTTGGCCGAGCCGTAGTAACGCTCGATCGCCTCGCGGATCGCCAGTTCGCTGGCGACCACCGGCTCGACGTTGTAGCCGGTCATGAACTTGATGTCGTCCATGGCGAACACGTTGGTCGGGTCGGCCATGGCGATGGTCAAGGTGGCGCCGGTGCGGTTGACCGGAAGTACCAGGTACTTCTGGGACACCTCCGACGGCATCAGGTTGATCACCGACTCATCGATCTCGAAGTGCCGCAGGTTGATCGAGGGGACGCCGTACTGCTCGGAGAGCAGCTGGGTGATGTCGTCCTCCTTGACGTAGCCGAGCTGGACCAGGTTGAACCCGACCTTCTCGCCGTTCGCCTTCTGGGCTTCGAGCGCTTCTTGTAGCTGGGCCGGCGTAATCAGACCGGCTTTCAGCAGCATCTCACCGAGCTTGACTGCCATCGATGCCACCTACCTCCCGACGTGGCGGAATACCCGGATGTCGACGTCGTGTCGCGCCACCCAGGCATATCCATAAACAGACGACTGGCTATGCAGTTCAGACTGTTCGAATCGCTGCGAATATGGGTTCCGTGAAAATTAGTGTCAAGCGGTGCCGTGGAGTGGCACCGTTCCGGTTGCAGGGAGGGAAATAGCTGAAAAATAGACCACTTACGGATCAGGCCTGGACGCGGCTTGGACGGAAACAGGGCCTCCGGGGCACCGGGTCCGGCCCGAGCATGGACAGCGCGGGGCCTCTACCGAGGTTCCAGAATCGAAGCCACACAGCGTCGTACCACCGAGTCGGGTAACTCGGTCGGGCTCAGCGCGGTCAAGGCATCCGAGAGCGGTTGAGGATGACGGCCCGGATCGAACCCGAACCGGAAGCCCCCCACCCACGACTCGCCACCTACCGCAGGCACGCGAGTGCCTGACTTCCCAGCCCACGCATCGATGCCCCGAACCCTATTTGCCCAGACATCCACGGTCAGGCATCGGCCAGAACCGCGAGAAAGGCCGAACATGTCGTTTGAGTCGACGGGATCCGGCAAGGGCTCACAGCTCACCTGGGACGGCGGGTTGCCGTCTTCGAAGATGCCGAAACAGATTCGTTCCCCAAGGGGCCGGATCTCCCCTGGGTAGGTGCCTTCGTCCGCCACCTGCAGACGTTCAGCCCAGAGGAGCAACGGTCCTCGCGTCGAAGCCACTGAATCGAGGCTGGACCTCCGGTGGTTCTCAATACCGGCTCCCGACGCCGAGGGCTCAACCTCGACGGTGGGCCGAAACCGTGCATGGGAACGTTCGAGCACAACGACATAGAGGCCACGCTCGGTCTCGTAGCGCGCCGTATCGATGGGGGTCAGCCAGGCCAGCATCAGATCGCCCCCCGCCAATGGCGCCAGGGTGTAGCGTTGGTAGCCGAGCGCTGCGGCTCCTCCCTCCACCCCGGTGAACGACTCGACGCGGGCACCTCCCGGCCCGAAGACAAAGCAGTAGTAGGCTTCACCGCCCGGAGTCGTCACGACCGCGCAGGCAGCAACCGCCCCGTCGGCCAACACCGTCAGCCTCGGCGCTTCGGCCCACGAAACGAGCCCGAGCGCGGTCGGCGCGGATCGAAAGTCTGCGGTGTATCGGTGGACGAAGCGGGCCTGGGCCGCGTCCCATTCACGGATCTCGAGACCCGGCCGAGGCAGGGAGACCGTGCGGGCCCATAGTAGCCGCTGCCCGTCGAACAGGTAGTCCCCGGTGCCGAGGGAAACCGTCGACACTTCGGTGAGCATGGCCCGCGCGGCATCACGTAGCGTGCCGCAGACCGGCTCATTGCCGGAGATGGGCTGGGCCCGCGGGGACCAACAGGGGCGCTCTCGGGAGGCCTGGTCGGCGCGCTCGATGCCCGGGCCGTCACCGCAACCGCTCAGAGCCAGGGCAAAGATCGCAAGGAAGGCGATCGGAGCGTGCCCCGACATCGCCTCGAAACTCCGCCTAGCCCTTCTTTTCCAGGAAGCGCTCCATGAACGACGTGGACATCCGGCCGCGGACGAAGTCCTCGTCGCTGACGATCTTGCGCTGCAGCGCCACGTTGGTGTGAATCCCCTCGATGACGAAGGACTCCATCGCCCGGCGCATGCGCAGGATCGCCTCGCCCCGGGTGCCGCCGTAGGCGATGACCTTGGCGATCATCGAGTCGTAGAACGGCGGGATCGTGGCGTCGCCGTGGCAGTGGGTATCGATACGGATTCCGGGCCCGCCCGGCGAATGGAACGTGGTGATCTTGCCCGGGCTGGGTACGAAGGTCTCCGGGTGCTCGGCGTTGACCCGGCACTCGATGGCATGGCCCCGGGAGACGATCTCGTCCTGGGTTACCGAGATCGGCTCGCCCGCCGCCACCCGCACCATCTCCTTGATGATGTCGATGCCGGTCACCAGCTCGGTCACCGGGTGCTCGACCTGAATCCGGGTGTTCATCTCGATGAAGTAGAAGTTCTTGTCCTCATCGAGCAGGAACTCGATGGTGCCGGCGTTGACGTAGTCCACCGCCCGGGCGGCCTTGATCGCCGCCTCGGCCATGCGGGCACGCAGATCGTCGTCGAGGGCCACCGACGGCGACTCCTCGACAAGTTTCTGGTGCCGGCGCTGGATCGAGCACTCTCGCTCGAACAGGTGCACGATGTTGC
>CAZBZH010000100.1:0-10769 GCA_964496265.1 uncultured Acidobacteriota bacterium
GGACCCCGCCCTTCAGCATCGGGATCGACACGGGCGCGGTCTTCGGCGGCCCGCTGACGGCGATCCGCCTCCCGGACGAGACCATCTTCCAGGTCTGAGGGCGGGGCGCGCGGCCCGACCGCTCCCGCGCCTGGGAACGTCACGCCATGAGCGAGATCCTGCTGGCGGCCCGCATGCACGATTGCGCCGCCATCGATGCCGTGACCTTCCAGTTCCGCGACCTCGACGCCCTGGCCGACGACGCCACCATCGCCCGGGATCTCGGCTTCGACGGCAAGAGTTGCATCCACCCGGCCCAGCTGGAGACGGTGCACCGGGTGTTCTCCAGCAGCGAGGAAGAGTTGGCCTGGGCCCGCCGGGTCCACGATGCCTGGGAGCGCGAGGAGGGCGAGCGCCGCGGCGTGATCGTCGTCGACGGGGAAATGATCGAAGCGCTGCACATCGACGTGGCCCGGCGCATCCTCGACCGCGCCCCGCGCTAGAGCTTCGTCGCCGAACCTCGACGCCCAAACGCCGTCATCCCCGAGGGGACAACCTTCGCCACGAGTACGCCGGCACGCTCCTCACCACCGCCGTGGGCTGCCGCGGAAGAACGGTGTTAGGCTTCTAGCGGGTCATGGACAACAAACAAGATGCGAGCTTTGCCGAGCACCGGCTCCGCAATCTCACCCATTCGGTTCTTCTCGTCGGCGGCATGCTGTTGCTGCTGGCCGTCGTCGGCTATCTGTTTGCCGGCACCAAGGGGCTGTTCTTCCTGGGTGCGATCACCGGCATCTTGTTCGTGGTCAGCCCGCGGGTCTCTCCCCGCCTGATCCTGCGCATGTACCGGGCGCGACCGCTCCACGAAGCGGATGCCCCCTACCTGGTGCGGGTCGTCGAGGAGTTGGCGCGCCGGGCAAACCTGGACCGGGTACCCGCGCTCTACTACGTGCCGAGCGAGATGGTGAACGCCTTCGCTGTCGGCACCCGGGACAACGCCGCGATCGGCCTGACCGACGGCATCCTGCGCACCCTCAACCGGCGAGAGCTGACCGGCGTGCTGGCTCACGAGATGAGCCATGTGCGCGCCAACGACACCCGGGTCATGGGGCTCGCCGACATGATCAGCCGCGCGACCAACACCCTCTCGATGATCGGGCAGTTCCTGCTGTTCCTGAACCTGCCGCTGATCTTCACCGGCCGGGCGGCGATCCCCTGGCTCGCCGTGCTGCTGCTGATCCTGGCGCCCACCGTCGCCTCGCTGCTGCAGCTGGCCCTCTCCCGGGCCCGGGAGTACGACGCCGATCTGGGAGCGGCGCGGCTGACCGGCGATCCCGAAGGGTTGGCCTCGGCCCTGGCCAAGCTGGAACGGGTCTCCTCGGGCTGGTTCGAGCGGATCCTGATCCCCGGCCGCCGTGTGCCCGAACCTTCGATGCTTCGTTCGCATCCGCGCACCGAGGACCGCATCCGCCGCCTGCTCTCGCTCCCCTCGGCGGGCACGCCGGCGGCCGCCGAGGTGCCGGCGACCTTCGTCGCCAGGGCGCCGGTCGAAAGTCCCTGGCGCAGCCTGGGCGATATCCGGGTCCCCCGCTGGCACATCAGCGGCCTGGGGCTCTGGTACTAGCTCCCGCCTACATTCCGGGTAGCGGCCAGTCCGCCTCGGCCTCTTCCCGGGGACCGACGTCGGAGTAGGCCACCCGCGGATCCGGAGTCGGCTCCGGGGCCTCGGCTCCGTAGCCCCGGGCCAGTTCGCTCTCGGGATAGAACAGCTTCTGGTCTTGCGGCGCCTCCCGGTGGCCGATCATCAACACCGCGCAGGGTCCGTCCCCCGCCCCCACGAACACGTGAGACACCCCGGGAGGGCAGTGCACGAAGTCCCAGGGGCCCAGCTCCCGCTCCTCGCCGTTGACCAGCAACTTGCAGCGGCCCGAGAGCACCAGGAAGTCCTCCTGAGCCTCCTCCCGGTGGTAGCGGCAGTTCGGCTTCCCCGGCTCCAGGATGTGGATTCCCACGCCGACCTGGGGGAAGCGCTCCTCCTCGAAGATCACTCGCCGGCCGAAGGCGGCGGTGCGGACCCAGCGTGCATCCTTGACGTTCTTGACGAACCAACCCGAGCGTTCTTCAACCATGGCGACCTCCGTGCAGGGTGTGGGAAAGGGCCCTATATTCTCACCCTTCCACGGCGATGCGACCTGCCCCACAGAGGGGAAAATCGCCCTTGCAGGAGAAACCAGTGCCCCAGAACCTGATTCTCACCGTGATCGGCGACGACAAGCCCGGTCTGGTCGAGGCGTTGTCCCAATCGGTTACCGCTCACCAGGGCAACTGGCTCGAGAGCCGCATGTCTCACATGGCCGGCAAGTTCGCCGGGATCGTGCGGGTCGAGGTGCCCGACGGCGAGGCCAACGCCCTCCGTCACGAACTGGAACGGCTGGCGGGCCTGGGCCTCAAGGTCTCGGTCGAGGGTGCCGGCGCGGCCGCGGAACCGGTCCCGGCGGTGCGGCTGGAGCTGGTCGGCAGCGACCATCCGGGCATCGTGCGGGATATCTCTCAGATCCTGCACCAGCGGGGAGTCAACGTCGAGGAACTCAACACCGCCTGCGTCGACGCGCCGATGTCCAGCGAGGCGCTGTTCCAGGCCCATGCCCGCCTGCGGCTTCCCTCGGAGGTTTCGATGGACGACCTGCGGGACGACCTCGAACAGGTGGCTCAGAGTCTGATGGTCGAGATCAAGCTGGACGACGACTAGCTGGGCGACGACCTAGGGATTGGCCGGCTCTTGCTCCGCTTCGGCGGCCTCGGGCGTCGCGGGCTGGGGAGCTTTCTCGCTGCGGGTCGCCGTCAGTAGCGATCCGGCCAGTTCGATCAGCTCCGCCGACGCGATCTCCACGTTGGAGAAGGTCATCTCGAGGCCGATCCGGTCCTGGAACCCGATGATGCTGGCCACCCGCACCTGCTGGCCGCCGACCGCGACCTGCTTGAGCACCTGGAGTCCGGACCAGTTCTCCTCGTCCAGGATGGTGTACTGAGCCTCGACGATCCGGGTCTCCCCCTCCGCCATCAGCTGGTCTTTCTTGCGCGAGGTGCGATCCTGGAGCTTGAGAAAGGCCTCGGCGGTCTCCCGGGCGTCGAACTCGTAGAGACCGGCCAGGGCGATTCCGCTCATCGGGGAGGCCTTGGGCTGGGCCACGATCATGCGGTTCTGCATCAGGCCGTCGAGCACCGGAGACACATCGTCGACGGGCAGCATGTTGAAGGCCACTTCGAGTTGCGGGCGGGCGGCGGAGACCTTCTGGATCAGCCAATCGCCCCCTGCGTAGCGTGCTTCGAAGGGGGTCAGCCCCTGATCGAGATCCCAGTCGTAGACCGGCCGTGACGTGGGATCCAGAAACCATTCCGGGTTGTAGATCAACGCCATCTCGCCGGGAAGGCTCTCGAAGGCCCCGGCGACCGCCTCATCGCCACCCGCCGCGTGCAGCGCGGCAATGAACGCCTCCCCCTGGTAGTAGGAAGCGGTCGCGGCGCTGGTGATAATCTCCACCATGTGACGGGTCGCGGCGTCCAGATCCGGGTCCTCGGGAATGAAGCCGATGACCTCGGTGAAGGCCTTGAACCCCTCGCTCCAGCCCTTGCTCTCGCAGATGCGCCGGGCGATGAACTGGGCGTCCCCTTCGATCACGGCGTTGGCCGCCAGCACCGCGTCCTCGCTCTCGAGACCGAGCAGCTTGTCGGCGATGCCGTAGCGGCGTTCGGCAAGCGCATGGGCGAACTCGTGGGCCAACAACGCGCGCAGGGAGTCCTTCGAGGTCAGCGGCAAGCCCGACCCGCGCTCCATGAAGCGAATGTTGTCGCCGAGGACCAGGACCTCGTCCTGGTCGAAAGCGTACTTGGCCAACAGCGCGTCGGCGTAGGCCTGGGACGCGGCAACGGCCATACGCCCCGCGGTGTCGGCGTCCATCCGCGCGATCAGCTGTCGCTCCAGCTCGACCGCGAGAATTGCCGCCACCTCCTGCTTGGCGGCGAAGCGCACCGCCGGCTTGACCTCGAGGCCCGGGTAGAGCTCGGCGTAGGCAGCGGTCACCTCGGCGGCGACCTGACGCAATCGTTCCTCGCCGATCTCCGGGACCGATTCGATCGCCGCGCGGCGCGCCGCCCGGGGATCCGGCTTTGCGGTCGAAGAGGCAGCGGCCTCGGAGGCCGGCTCGGAAGCCGCCTCAGCGGTCACCTCGGCGTCGGACTGTGCCAACGCCGGCATGCCGGCCGGCGCCAGCCACACCAGGAGGGCAACCAGCAGCCGCATCGACAGGATCCAGCGCCAGGGATTCGCCACCGCTCCGTTCCGTTCACCCGCGGGCGCGGATGATCTCCACGATCTCCCGATCCTCGGGATGGCGATCCTCCGCGTGCTTCGAAAAGATCAGGTCGCCGTCGACCTTGACGTCGAACACGCCGCGATCGCCCTTGATCAGTTCCGCCTCGACTCCGAACTCCTGCTTCAACGTGGCCCCCAGACCGGAGGCTTGCGGCAGGTAGTTTCAACGCACGCAGTATTCGATCGTGATACGCATCCTGGTTCTCCAGATGAAGTGAATGGAACCCGAAACGCGGCCGGAAGGCCACGGAGGAGAGTTTAGCGCACCCGGTCGAGGTTTCGGCCCCGGGAGAGCACCCGACCCAAAGGCCGGGGGCTAGCCGCGCCGGGATGCCCGGTTGAGCGCGGTCTGCAGCGACTCCCGCGTAAACGGCTTGGCCACGTAGTCATCCATCCCCGCCTCGATGCAGCGCTCCCGGTCGCCGTCCATCGCATTGGCGGTCATGGCGATGATCCACTGGTGAGCGTCTTCACTCGCCGCTTCCGCCTCGGACTCCCGGATCTTGCGGGTCGCCTCGTAGCCGTCGAGCACCGGCATCTGACAGTCCATCAGCACCACGTCGAAGGGGCGGTCTTCCAGCGCGTCCAGGGCCCTGGCCCCATCCTCGACCTCGACGACCTGATGGCCCATCGACTCCAGATGGCGCCGGGCCACCAGCCGGTTGACCGCGTTGTCCTCGACCAGCAGCACGCAGAGATCCTCCACCGCCTCCTCGGAAGCGGCTTCGGTCTCGTCGACCACCACCGGCACGGCGGCCCGGGCAAATCGGGCGGTGAACCAGAAGTTCGAGCCCACGCCCGGCTCGCTCTCGACGCCGATCTCGCCCTGCATCAGGGCGACCAGATCCCGGCAGATCGCCAGCCCCAGACCCGTACCGCCGTACTTCCGCGTGGTGGACGCGTCGGCCTGGGTAAAGGGCGCGAACAGCTTCTCCGCCTGCTCCTTCGAGATACCGATCCCGGTATCGCGCACGCCGAAATGAGCGGAGACCAACGAGTCTTCCGACGCCTCCGGATCGAGCACGGCCTGCGCGGTGATCACCACCCGCCCCTCGTCGGTGAACTTGACGGCGTTCGAGGCCAGGTTGAGCAGCACCTGGCGCAAGCGGGTCGGGTCGCCCACCAGATACCGCGGGAAGGCGTCACCGAGCTCGACCTCGATATCGATGCCCTTCTCCCGGGCCTTGGTGCCGATGACGTCCTGCACTTCGCGGAGCACCTGGGCCGGCTCGAAGTCGATCGACTCCAGGGTCAACTTGCCCGCCTCGATCTTGGAGAAGTCGAGGATGTCGTTGATGACCCCGAGCAGCGCCTTGGCCGAGCTGTCGATGGTGCGCACCGCCTCTTCCTGCACCTCGCTCAGCTCGGTCCGCTCCAGGTAGGCGCTCATGCCGATCACACCGTTGAGCGGCGTGCGAATTTCGTGGCTCATGTTGGCCAGGAACTCGCTCTTGGCCCGGTTGGCCGCCTCGGCCTGCTTGCGCGCCAACTCGAGTTCGATGCGGCTCTCGTACTGCTCGGTGATGTCCTGGAACAACCCGCTGAGCCGCACGCAGATGCCGTTCTCCAGGATCGGCTCGCCCTTGGCCCGCACCCAGATCCGGCGTCCCTTGGCGGTGATCATCGGCAGCTCGGCGTCCCAGGGGGTCCCGGTTTCGATACCCCTCTGCACCAGCTGCTGGATCTCTTCCCGCGCCTCCGGCGCATAGAACTCGATCGCCTGCTCCAGGGTGATCTCGGTACCCGGCTCCACATCGTGGATCTCGTAGACCTGCCGAGACCAGACCGGCTTCATGTCCTGCAGGTCGATCTCCCAGCCGCCCATCCGGCCCATCCGGCCGGTCCCCTCCAGTAACTCGTGGGCTCTGTCCAGCTGGCGCTGGGTCTTCTTCCGGTCGTCGATGTCCTGGATCTGGCCCATGATGCGCAACGGCTTGCCCCGGGCATCCCGGTCGACGACCTGGAAGGTGCTGACCATCCAGCGCACGCCTCCGAATGTGTGCAGCCGGAACTCGACGCTGGTCGGTGTTTCCCTGCGCCGGGCATCCAGCACGCTGCGATAGATGCGGCGGCGGTCTGCCGAATGGATCCTCTCCCGCAGATACTCGATGCCGATCGGCGCCTTGGAGACCGGCTCTCCCATCAGATCGAAGAACTCGTCGTTGACGCTGAGCCGCCCGGTCGCCAGCGACCAATCCCAGATTCCGGCCCTTGCGGCCGATGAGGCCAGCCGCAAGCGCTCCGAGGTCTCGCGCTGCTGATGATTGTCGATGTGGATCCCGATCATCCGCCGAGGTCTTCCGTCGGCCGTCCGCTCGACCACCTCACCGACATCGACGATCCACTGCCAGCTGCCGTCCTTGCGCTTGAGGCGCTGGTGATTGCGGTACTGCGGCGTCTCGCCGGCGAAGTAGAGTTGCAGATCCTCGGTCGCCTGGATCAGGTCGGCGGGATGCGCCAGCTCCTTCCAGGTGTCGAGAGTCATCGGGAGCTCACCGGGTTCGTATCCCAGCATGGTGTACCAGGTATCGTTGAAGTAGGTCTGCCCGCTCTCGACGTTCCAGTCCCACAGGCCGACGCCGGCCCCTCGCAGGGCCAGGTCCAGACGCTTGGTCGCCTGCAGGCGACTGGAAATATCGGTCTGCATCACACAGATCACCGGACGGCCGAACTCCAGATCTTGAACCTGGCGGGCGGTGGTTTCGAGATGAGCCACCTCGCCGCTGGCGGTGCGTAGCTGAACCTCTCCCGACCAGGTTGCCCCTGCCGCGGTGCGCCCCAGCAGTTTGTCCAGCGCGTCCTGGGATTCGACGAACTCGCTGTAGCGGCGGCCGGCCATCGCCTTGCGCGACTCGCCGGTCAGCGCGCAGATGCCTTCGCTGGCCTCGATGATGCGGCCGTCGGTCTCGAGCACCGTGACGTTGGTGTGCTCCTCGAGCACCGAACGGTACGCCTGCAGCTGGCGGGCGGATTTCTGGGCCGTGCGAGCGCGTGCATCGGCCCCGCGGATGCTGGGCGCCACGACGAAACGCTCGACGGCGATCACGGCGAGGCACAGAATCAGGCCGAAGACCCAGCTCAGGGTCCAGGTCCTCTGTTGCTGGCTCGACGCCTTGGCCGTCAGGGCCTCGACGCCGGCGTCCATCGAGCGGAGGAAGCCGGGCTGGAGTTCCAGGATCCGCTCCAGGTGGCCATCGACTCCCGGGCCCCCGGCGAGCACCCCCGCCAGCTCATGCTCCAGCAGCGCGCCGCTGACCCGCACCTCGCGGAAGGCTGCCGCCGCCTCGTCGCTGGCAGCCCAGTCTCCAAGGGCGTCCAGCAAACGGGCGTGCCCCTGGCTCCACTCGCGGCCGCTACTGCGCAGCGTTTCAAGGAAGGCTTCACGCCCGGCTGTGTCGCCGAGCAACCCGGCCATGCGGGCCCCCTGGGCAGCGCCCACCATCCGTTCGCTCAGCATGCGCTGACGTCCGGCGGCGTCGATTCGTTCGGGGGGCGCGATCTGGCTGCGGGACAGTCCGTAGGACAGCGCCTCGACGACGACGATCGAGAGCACCACCAGGGCGCTCAGCAGGATTCGCCGCCCCCTCAACTGGCTGGTGCCGGAATCTTCCGAGGATGTTCGTGCTTGTTGCTTACCTTCGTCCAGCATTCGCCTTTTCCGCGCCCGTCTATCGGACCCGAAGCGTTTGAAACGCTCCGCGGTTCTCATCGGGTAGCGGGGGGCGGGCTTTAGGAATTCCGGGTCTGAACGATCAGGATCTGGCCAGATCTTCCAGAATCGGCACGATCAGCGCGGTCCAGCCGGTCTGATGGCTGGCCCCGAGCCCGCGGCCGGAATCCCCGTGGAAGTACTCGTAGAACAGGCGCAGGTCGTTCCAGTGGGGGTCGGTGGCGTAGCGCAGGTCGTCCCCGTGAGCCGGACGGCGGCCGGCGGGATCGGCCTGGAAGATCCGCCGCAGCCGGGCGGAGATCTCCAGGGAGACCTCGAGCAGGTTCATCCAGTGGCCCGATCCGGTCGGGCACTCGACCCGCAGGTCGTCGCCGTAGAAGTGATGGTAGCGCTCCAGCGCCTCGATCAGCAGGTAGTTCAGCGGGAACCAGATCGGCCCACGCCAGTTGGAGTTTCCGCCGAACAGGTTGGAGGTGGACTCCCCCGGGGTGTAATCGACCCGGTGCTCCTGTCCGTGGTAGCGCAGCACGAAGGGCCGCTCGGCGTGAACCCGGGAGAGGCCGCGCACCCCGTAGGGCGAGAGGAATTCCCGCTCGTCGAGCAGCGAGGCCAGCACCCGCTGCAACCGCTCCCGTGACGGAATGGCCAGCAGCCGCAGCCCTCGCTCGGGCCGCGACTCGAGGTAGGAGATCTGCCCGGCCAGATCCCGCTTGTGATCCAGGAACCAGTCCATGCGCCCCTTGAACCCGGGCAAACCCTCGACCGCGTTCTCGTCGAGTACCTCGACGGCGAAGAGCGGAATGATCCCCACCAGCGAGCGTACCTTGAGCGGGATGCTGCGCCCCCGGTCGAGCAGCCGGTCGTAGTAGAAACCTTCCTCGTCATCCCACAGGCCGCTGCCACCCAGGTTGTTCATCGCGTCGGCGATGGCGACGAAGTGCTCGAAGAACTTCGAGGCCATGTCGGAGAATCCGCGATCTTCCTTGGCCAGCTCCAGCGCCATCGAGAGCATCGTCGAGCAGTAGAACGCCATCCAGGCGGTCCCGTCGGCCTGGTGCAGATGCCCGCCGCCGGGCAGCTCCTTGGAGCGATCGAACACGCCGATGTTGTCCAGCCCGAGGAAGCCGCCGGCGAAGATGTGGTTGCCCTCCTTGTCCTTGCGGTTGACCCACCAGGTGAAGTTGAGCAGCAGCTTCTGGAACACCCCCGAGAGCCAGGCCCGGTCCCGCTTGCCCCGGGCCGCGGACATCTTGTAGACCCGCCAGGCGGCCCAGGCGTGCACCGGCGGGTTGACGTCGCCGAAGGCAAACTCGTAGGCCGGGATCTGACCGTTGGGATGCATGTACCACTCGCGCAGGAACAGCGCGATCTGGTGCTTGGCGAACTCGGGGTCGATACGGGCGAAGGGAATCATGTGAAATGCCAGATCCCATGAGGCGTACCAGGGGTACTCCCACTTGTCGGGCATCGAGATGACTTCCCGGTTGAACAGGTGCTGCCAATCCCGGTTGCGGCCCTGCTTGCGCTGGGGTGGGGGCGCCGGCTGGGCCGGATCGCCGTTGAGCCAGTCGGCCACCACGTACTGGTAGAACTGCTTGCTCCAGAGCAGTCCGGCGTAGCCCTGGCGCGCCGTCTCCCGGTCATCGGCCGGAAGTTCGGCGCCGGCCAGGGATCCGTAGAAGCGATCGGCCTCGTCGATCCGCTCGCGGAAGACCTCGGCGGAACTCGCGCCGCCGGAGTCGACATCGTCCCGGGAAGCCAGGCGGAGCTCGAGGCTCATCTCCTGGCCCGCGTCGAGTTCCAGCCGATAGTGGAAGGCCGCCTTGGTGCCCCGCCCGTCGGCGCGCACCGCGCCGCTCTCGCCGTCGACGACGAAGCGGTGAAAGGCATCCTTGTAGTACGGCGTCTCACTCGACCCGCCGAAGTGGCGCTCGACGTTGGTGTCGTTGTCGGTAAAGAGCAGCGCCGGCTCGACCCCGGCCGATCCGCCGGTCGCCGCGAAGTGGAAGCGGCCCAGGGTCTCGTGCCAGGCCTCCACCCCGTCTCCGGCACGTCGCAACCAGGGGTCCTCTTCGCTCTTGTCGTAGCGACAGCCCCAGGACCAGACGTTGCGGAACCACAGGCCGGGAAGCACGTGGAGCTCCGCCCGCTCGGGACCGCGATTGGCCAGGGTGATGCGGATCCGCAGATCGTCGGGGGACGCCTTGGCGTACTCCGCCTGGACGTCGAAGTAGCGCCCCTCGTCGAACACGCCGGTATCGATCAGTTCGTACTCGCGAACGTCGGTTCCGCGCCGTTGATTCTCCCGGACCAGTTCGTCGTAGGGAAAGGCGCGCTGGGGATACTTGTAGAGCGCCTTGGCGTAGCTGTAGGTCGGCGTCGCGTCCAGGTAGTAGTAACACTCCTTGACGTCCTCGCCGTGGTTCCCCTGGGGGTTGGTCAGGCCGAAGAGCCGCTCCTTGAGGATTGAATCCTTGCCGTTCCACAGGGCAAGGCCGAAACACAAACGGCACTGGCGATCGGTGAACCCGAGTAAGCCGTCCTCACCCCAGCGGTAGGCGCGGCTGCGCGCGTGATCGTGGGGGAAGTAGTCCCAGGGATTGCCCTCGGCCGAGTAGTCCTCGCGGACCGTGGCCCACTGCCGCTCGGACAGATAGGGGCCCCAGCGTTTCCAGTTGCGCTCCCGGGCGGCAGCCTCCGCCAGCCGTCGACGCTCGGCGTCGCGCGCGCTCAAAACGCGACCCCACC
>CAZBZH010000101.1:0-10760 GCA_964496265.1 uncultured Acidobacteriota bacterium
CACCCCCGACACTTACGGACTGGGCATCTCGTTCCGGCCCAGCGAGCCCTGGACGATCCTGCTCGACGTGGTGCACATCGAGTACTCGGATCTGATGGAAGGCTACGTCAGCGGCCTCAACCGCGTGATCTTCCCCGAACCCGAAGTGGTACTCGTCGATGACGGCGACGAGTACCACTTCGGCATCGAGCGGATCTTCCTGGCGGGCAAGACGGCGATCGCCGCACGGCTGGGCTACTGGTCCGATCCGGATCACCGCATCCGCGCCGCCGAGGGCACCGAGCTCGTCGGCGCGTTTCCCGCCGGCCAGCGTTGGGAGCACGTCACGGCGGGCATCGGGGTGACCCTGCAGCAGGGGATTCAGATCGACGTCGCCGTCGACATCTCCGACGTCAACACCAGCTACATCTTCTCCTCGATCTACCGCTTCTAGAGGCATCGATGAGTTTCCTCGGTCTCGACAAGGATCGCCGCCGGCAGCTGCTCGGGTTCGCCCTGGCGCTGGTGCTGGCGCTGACCGCGTCGGGGACCCTCGACGCTCGGGACGAGTGGTACGACCACTACCAGAACGCGCTCGACGCCATCGAGAACGGCGATCCCGCCGGCGCCATCGAACTGCTGAACACCGCGCTCAAACGCAAGAAGAAATCCGGCTACCTGCGCACCTACGGCAACAACTACGTGCGCTACGTACCGCACTTCTATCTCGGCGTGGCCTACCAGGCGCTGGGCGATTGCGACACGGCTCTGGAGCGCTACGCCGAGTCGGATGCACGGGGTGAGACCGAGCCCGAGCCGGAACTGTCCGCGCAACTCCAGCGTCTTCGTTCGGCCTGTCAGTGGGTGTCCGAAGAGCCCGCCCCGGTCGAAGCGGAGCCGGTGCCGGCGACTCAGGAATCCTCCGAACCGCCGCTGCAGGTCGATCCCGCCGCGCTGGAGCGGGGGCTTCGCACCTATCTCAACGGCGACCTCGACCAGGCGGTGGCCCAGTTCGAGCGCATGATCGAGCAGGAACCCCGCTCGGCGCGACTGCATCTGCTGCTGGGCATGGCGCTGCACAACGCCTGGAGTCTGGGCGGCGAGCAAGATGCCGCCCTGCTCGCCCGTGCGCGAGAATCCCTTTCCCGGGCGGGCCGGCTCGATCCGCAGCTGGTGCCCGATCCGGCGCTCTGTCCGCCGCGAGTGGTCGCGCTCTACCGCCAGCTGCGCCGTTAGCCGCGGGCTGCGGCGGGCCGGGCACCCGCCGAATCGAAGCGCCGCACTTCGCTCGGTCCACGAATCGCTCCAAACACGCCGCACTCCGTCGCCGTTGGCCCCGGTCCGGCTCCGACCCTACGTTGAACCGAAGGCCGGGCCGATCGGGTAGGAGTGAACCGATGACGAATCTGTTACTCGCCTGGATGCTGCTATGGGCATCATCAGGGACCGAGGGCGTCGCCGCCGCCGACGCGGCCCTGGGCGAGGCGGCACCGATCGGCATCGCCACCACGCTGCCGCCGCAACTCGAGCCCCACCGCGGCGAGGTCATCCTCCTCGACTTCTGGGCCAGCTGGTGTACCCCCTGTCGCGCATCCTTTCCCTGGATGTCGGACATGCAGCGCACCTACGGTGAACTCGGGTTGACGGTCATCGCCGTCAACCTCGACGAGGAACCGGGCGCGGCCCAGGCCTTCCTCGAGCAGATCCCCCACAACTTCGGCATCCTGCTCGACCCCGAGGCCAAGCTCGCCGAGCGCTTCAAGGTGCCGGCGATGCCCAGCTCGATCCTGTTCGATCGGGAGGGCAACGTGGCGCTGTTTCACGCCGGCTTCCGCTCCCGGGATCGCAAACGGCTGGAGCGCCGGATCGTCGCCCTGCTCGAGGGCGCCACCGCGCCGCCCCTGGTCTCCTGGGACCGGGGAGGCGATGCCGCGGTCAAGCCGTGGGAGCGGAGTGTCCTGGCCCGGCCGGACATGGCTCTCGACTGCGAGCGGATGGATCTGGACTTCGACGACCACGTCTACTTCAGCAAGGAAGCATCCAGCGGCGGCCGCGGATTCGGCGGCGGAGGCTGTGGGTGCAACTGAAGCCCCAGGGCCGAAAGCGGGGCAAGATCGCGTCGTCGCTGGCCGCGGCGACCTGCTCGCTGCTGTGCGCTTCCCAGGCGGGTGCGTCGATCGCCGCCGAGGAGGCGCCGGCGACCCAGGAGAGTGAGAAGGCCTGGACCTACGACACGGCGATCCAGTACTACGGCGAGGCGGACCGGGTTACCGACATCAGCGCCAACCTGCTGGCCACCCGCTCCTGGCTCGACGGCCGCGCGTTCACCTTCAAGATCGGCGTCGACACGTTGACCGGCGCATCGGCCAACGGGGCGGCGCCGGCGCAGAATCCCCAGACCTTCACCGGTCCGTCGGGGAGCGCCTACACCGTCGATGCCCGCTCGACTCCGCTGGATCCGACCTTCCTCGATACCCGGGTCGCCGCTTCGGTCAACTACTCCCAGCCGGTTAACGATCGGATGCGGGCCGCCTTCGGCGTGACCTTCTCCACCGAGTACGACTACCTCCACGGCGGCTTCAATGGGCGGCTCGACTGGGATTTCAATCAGCGCAGCACGACGCTGACTCTCGGGGCGGCCTACGCTCTCGACATCATCGACCCGGTCGGCGGCGCGCCGATCGGGCTCAGCGACATGCGGGTCCCCGGCAACAACGCCAACAAGCTGGGGCAGGACTCGAAGACCATCGGCGACCTGTTGATCGGCGTGACCCAGGTGGTGGGCAAACGCACGATCTGCCAGTTCAACTACGCGCTGAGCCGCGCCGACGGCTACCAGACCGATCCGTACAAGATCATCAGCGTCGTCGATCCGGTCACCGGAGATAACGTTCCCGGCTTCGGCCCGATCAATCTGTATCTCCACGAGAAGCGGCCGGATGTCCGCACCAAGCACGCGCTCTACGGCCAGGTCCGGCACGCGCTGCACCGGGACATCTTCGACATCAGCTACCGCTACATGACCGATGACTGGGGCGTGCGCTCCCACACCATCGATCTGCGTTACCGCCTGCGCTACAGCGGCTTCTACGTACAGCCCCACGTGCGCTACTACCTGCAGAACGCGGCGGACTTCTACGCTCCGGTGCTGTTCGACGGCGATCCCTTGCCCCGGCACGCCACCGCCGACTACCGCATGGGCGATCTGGCCGGCGCCACGATCGGCGTCAAGTACGGCTATCCCTTCGGTCAGGGGCGCGAGTGGTCGCTGCGCTTCGAGTACTACCAGCAGTCGGGCACCTCGCCGCCGGAGTACTCGGTGGGCAGCCTGCAGGGGCTCGATCTGTTCCCCGATGTCGACGCGTTGATCTTCCAGGGAGGCTACCGCTTCTGATGGGAGTCGCCACGGCACGGGAGCTGACCTTGCGCCGCACCGCCGACGGGTGGGCCGGCGAGTTTCGCGCCATGGCGAGCCCCTGCGAGGTGCTGGTCCTCGACGAGAATCGCGGCCTGGCCCGGGAGGCCCTGGGCCGGGTCGCCGACGAAGCGTGGCGCATCGAGGCGAAGCTAAGTCGTTACCGCGACGACAACATCATTCACCGGATCAATCACGCCGACGGCGCCGCCGTCCAGGTCGACGAGGAGACCGGGCGGATGCTCGACTTCGCCCAGACCCTGTTCGAGTTGAGCGATGGACGCTTCGACATCACCTCGGGGGTGCTGCGCAAGGCCTGGAAGTTCGACGGCAGCGACCGGGTTCCCGGAGACACCGAGGTCGAGGCGCTGCTCGAGCGGATCGGCTGGCAGCGGGTTCTGTGGGACGGGCGCAACATCGCGCTACAGCCGGGGATGCAGATCGATCTGGGGGGCATCGGCAAGGAGTACGCCGTCGACCGGGCGGCGCAGCTGGCGGCGGATTTCACCGAGGTGCCCTGCCTGGTCAACTTCGGCGGCGATTTGATGTGCAGCCGGCCGCGGCTCGACGGGCAGCCCTGGAGGGTCGGCATCGAGCAGGTGGATGCGCGTCCCGCAGAGGCGCCGGCCGCGAGTAAGACGGTGCGGCTCACCGCCGGGGGCCTGGCGACCAGCGGCGACGCCCGCCGCTACCTGTTGAAGGACGGCGTGCGTTACCCGCACATCCTCGATCCCCGCAGCGGCCGTCCGGTGATGGACGCACCCCGCTCGGTCACCGTCGCCGCGGCAACCTGTACCGAGGCGGGCATGCTGGCGACCCTGGCGATGCTGGAGGGGATTGGAGCGGAGGCGTTCCTCGACGAGCAGGGCGCAACCTGTTGGGTCACGCCCTCGGGCCAGTGCGGGTAGACGCGGTCACCCGGAAGACCCCGTTCAGCGCAGGCCGTAGACCAGGCTAGGCAGCAGCACGGCGGCGCCGGCCACGGCCAATCGCAAGTCGACGGTGACCAGGCTGGCAACCAGCAGGCCCATGCCGCCGAGCATCAAGGTGACCGAGAGCAGGTCGAGTCGCTGTTCCATTCTTGAAGTTAACATCATGTTAAGAGTGTGTTATCCGGCCGTTAACATGTCAAGAATTCTTTTCGCCTTCAGCGCGCTGGGGGGCTTGTTTGCGCCCAAAGAGACGCCTTGATAGACGAAAGTAGAGTGGCGATACCGTGACAGAGCGATTCCGACCGTCCACTCGGCAGCCAACTGCTAAGCGGCCCCCGCCCGGGTGTAGACCGTTGCAGCTCACCAGGCGTAACCCTATACTCATCAATGGAGTAGCCCGATGAAGCGCTGGATCACCCTCATCGCCCTGCTGGCCCTGCTGACCGCGACCCTGTCGCCGGTCATGGCGGCCCGTTGCGCTGAGGACGATCCGCCCGCTTCCTGCTGCTGCGGCCCGACCGGTTGTCCTGCCGAAATGGCCCGGGCCGGCGCCATGAGCTGCTGCGTCGAACGGGCTCCCGATCCGGCGCCGCTTCCGGCGGCCCCCCGCCAGGACATCTCCCTCAAGGACGCCCCCAACGCGGGCGGGCTCGAGGAAGAAGCCGGGCCGGTGTGCCTCGCCCCGGTTCGTCCCGCGACTCCCCGTGAGTCGGGGCGCTCCGTCGCGGTGCGTGCGACGCCGTTGTTCTCGCTCAACGCGGCCTACCTGATCTAGCTCCCCATCCAGGGACCGGTGTGCCTGCGCGGCGATTCGCCGCGGGGCTTCCTGCGTTGCGTTCGTCGCCCTGCGGTCTCCCTCGTGGAACACGGCGCCCCGAACGCGTTCCTGTGTTGCGGAGTGTTCGATGCAATCTGCTGTTGTTCTTCCTCGCCGGGGGGCGGGGAGATCGTTGCCGGCCGTGGCGGCGATCGCGATGGTCCTCGTGGTTCCTGGCCTCGCCCGGGGCGGGCCCACCGCCGCCGCGTGTGAAGCCGCGGTGTTCGATGCCGCCGGCTGGTCCGCCGGGGACCCTCAACTCGAAGCGCTGCTCGCCGGTCTGAACGCCAACCATTCCGCCCTGGCCGCGGCGTCGGAGCGAGCCGGCGCCCTGGTCTACGCCTCGGAGCGGATCGCACCGCTGCCGGACCCGCGCCTGACCTACCGCTACTTCGCCCAGACCCCCGAGACCCGGGTGGGCCCTCAGCGGATGAGCGTCGAGCTCAGTCAGGGGATCCCCTGGCGGGGCAAGCGGGAGCTCGAGCGGGAGGCGATCACCCGGGAAGGGGACGCCTTGCGGCACGACACCGCCGCCCAGCGGCTGGAGTTGGTGGCGGCGCTCAAGCGCGCCTACTACCGGGTGGCCTTCCTGCAGTCGGCGCTGCGACTGAACGCCGAGGAGATCGCGCTGCTCGAACGCTTCGAGGAGATCGCCCTGACCCGCTACGCGACCGGGCAGGGGATTCAGCAGAGCGTGCTCAAGGTGCAGACGGCGATCAGCCGGCTGCAGGATCGCCGCAGCAAACTCGAGCAGGAACTGCGAAGCCACAGTCTCCGCGTCGCGCGGCTCAGTGGTGACGCGCCGGAGCTGGTGCTGGAGCGGATCGAACTCCCGGCGCTCCCCGAACTCCCCGATCTACCGGGGATGACCCTTGCGGCCCATCCGGCGAGCTGCGCCGACGGCGTGCGAATCGACGCGGCGCGCAAGGTGCGAAGCCGCCGGGACCTCGACGGCCGCCCAGATTTTCGCGTCGGCCTCGGCTGGACCCAGGTCGATGGGCGCACCCTGGCCACCGGAGGCAGCACCCTTCCCAGCGACAACGGCAAGGACATCGTCGCCCTGACCTTCGGCGTCGACCTGCCGATCTGGAAGAAGCCGATTCGCGCCGGCCACGCCGAGGCGGACACCCGCGTGCGCTCCCTGGAGCGGACGCGCCGGGACACCCTCGACGGTCTGCGGCTCCGCGCCCGGGACGCCGCCACCCGCATCGAATCGTTGACCGAGCGTGCCGCGCTCTATCGCCGGGTGATCCTGCCTCAGGCCGAAGAGTCGCTGGCCTCGGCGGAGGCCGCCTACAGCACCGACCGCCAGGGTTTCCTCGATCTACTCGACGCCGAACGGGTGCTCTACGAGGTGCGTCTCAACGACGCCGAACTCCGTGCCGAGGCGCGCATTGCCGCCGCCGAGCTGGAACAGGCACTCGGCCGGCCCTGGGCCGTGGAACCGCGAACTGCGGAACCGGGCATTGCCGAGCCGAGCGTTGCCGACGGGGGATTGGGTCATGAGTGACAAGCCAAGCTGGTGGGACCGTTTGCGCAAGCGTGACGCCGCGAGCGCCGAGGCGCTGAGCCTGCCGCCGATGTCCCGGGGGATGCAGCTCTTCTCGATGCTGCTGTTCTTCGGGCTCGGCGTCGGCCTGACGGCGCTGGTGCTGCTCAATCCGCTGCAGGTCTCGTCGATGCTGGGTTCCGAGGACCCGGCCGAGACGATCTACATGTGCCCGATGCATCCCGAGGTGGTGCAGCACGAACCCGGGAGCTGCCCGATCTGCGGCATGGACCTGGAGCTGCAGGGGGGATCGGAGAGCGGTGGCGCCCACGACCATGATCACGGCGAGGTCGCGAGCCACGGCATCTACGCCTGTCCGATGAACTGTTCGGACCTGCTGCAGGATGAGCCGGGGAGCTGTCCGGTCTGCGGCATGGATCTGGAGCTGCAGGGCACGGCGAGCGCCGCACCGGCCGACGGCGATGTGATCCGCATCGATCCGGTCCGGGTGCAGAACACCGGCGTGGTCAGCGTCCCCGCCGTCCGCACCGATATCCCGCGCACCAGTCGCACCGTCGGCATGCTCGACTACGACGCCGAGGCGGTCACCTGGATCAACGTCAAGTACGAGGGTTGGATCGAGAAGGTCCACGTGACCTACCTGGGGCAGGAGGTGCGACAGGGCGCGGCGTTGTTCGAGATCTACAGCCCCGAACTGGTCACCACCCAACAGGAGTACCTGCGAGCGCTGGCCTACCGGGACTCGATGCGGGAGAGCAACGATCCAATCAGCCTGCGCCGTGCCGAGAGCCTGCTCAGCGCGACTCGCTCGCGCCTCGCCTACTGGGATATCAGCAGCGATCAGATCGACGCGCTGGAAGCGTCGGGCGAAGCGCAACGTCGACTCGTGGTGCAGGCGCCGGTGGATGGCGTCGTCGCCGAGGTGATGAGCGAAACCCTGGAAGGGATGTACGTCAAGCCGGGAATGAACCTCTACAAGCTGGTCGACCTCAGCAGCGTCTGGGTCCACGTCGACGTTTACGAGGAGGACATGCGCTGGGTCCGTCCCGGGCAAACCGCGGAGGTGACCTTCCAGGCGGAACCTGAGCGACGCTATCGGGGCAAGATCCTGTTCCTCTACCCCGAGGTCAGCTCCCAGACCCGGACCCTCAAGATCTGCGTCGAGGTGCGCAACCCCGCCCGTCGCCTGCGGCCGGGGATGTACGCCGACGTGGTGCTCAGCGGGCCGACGCTGCGGGACGCGGTGGCGGTTCCCGAGTCGGCAGTGATCCGCTCCGGAGAGCGCAGCCTGGTGTTCGTCGATCTCGGCGAGGGACGCTTCGATCCCCGCGAGGTGGAGCTGGGCGTGCGCGGCGAGGAGGACCGGGTGCAGGTGCAACGCGGGGTCGAGGCGGGTGAGCGGGTGGTGACCCGGGCCCAGTTCATGCTCGATTCCGAGAGCCGGCTGCAGCAGGCCATCGCCGCCTTCCGAGACCGGGCGGCCGGCGACGGCGGTGAGGCCGGCGGTGGGGGAGGCACGCCATGATCGGCTCGGTGATCGAGTGGAGCGTGCGCAACCCGTTCCTGGTCGGGCTGCTGACCGTCGCCCTGGCCGCCGCCGGGGTGTGGTCGCTGCAGCAAACCCCGCTGGACGCGATCCCCGACCTTTCCGACGTCCAGGTGATCTTGCTGGCGGACTACCCGGGGCAGGCGCCCCAGGTCGTGGAAGACCAGGTGACCTATCCGCTGACCAGCAAGATGCTGGCGGTGCCTCACGCCAGGACCGTGCGCGGGTTCTCGTTCTTCGGGCTGTCCTTTGTCTACGTGATCTTCGAGGAGGGCACCGACCTCTACTGGGCCCGCAGCCGCGTCCTCGAGGTGCTGTCGACGATGCAGGGCTCACTCCCGGCCGACGTGGAGGTGGAACTCGGTCCCGACGCCACCGGCGTCGGCTGGGTCTACGAGTACGTGCTGGAGTCGGACCGGCACTCGTTGGCCGAACTGCGCAGCCTCCAGGATTGGTACCTGCGCTACGAGCTATCGAGCGTCGAGGGAGTCGCCGAGGTCGCCAGCGTCGGCGGGTACGTCAAGCAGTACCAGGTCACCGTCGATCCCCGGGAACTGCGTAGCCACGGGCTGTCGATCACCACCATCTCCCGGGCGATTCAGCGCAGCAACAACGACGTGGGCGGTCGTCTGCTTGAGCTGTCCGAGACCGAGTTCATGGTCCGCGGCCTCGGTACCTTCCAGGGAATCGCCGATATCGAGCAGGTGCCGGTCGGCGTCGGCCCCGAGGGGACGCCGGTATTGCTGCGGGATGTCGCCGAGGTCGGGGTCGGCCCGGAACTACGCCGCGGCCTGGCCGAACTGGACGGCCGCGGAGAAGCGGTCGGTGGCATCGTGGTGATGCGTCTCGGCGAGAACGCCCTGGAGACGGTGGAGCGGGTGCGGGAGCGGCTCGAGGCGCTCGAGAGCGGCCTGCCTGACGGCGTCGAGATCGTGCCGGTCTACGACCGCTCGACCCTGATCGAGCGGGCGGTCGAGGTCCTGAGCAAGAAGCTGCTGCTGGAGATTCTGGTGGTGGCGCTCGTCTGCGTGCTGTTCCTCCTGCATCTGCGCAGCGCGCTGGTCGCCATCGTGACCCTGCCGGTGGGCATCCTGGCCAGTTTCGTCATCACCCATCAACTCGGCATCAGCGCCAACATCATGTCGTTGGGTGGGATCGCCATCGCCATCGGCGTGATGGTTGACGCCAGCGTGGTGATGGTCGAGAACGCCCACAAACACCTGGATCGTGCCCGCGCCTCGGGGGAACCCTTCGAACGCCGGGAGGTGTTGATCGCCGCGGCCCGGGAGGTCGGGCCCGCCCTGTTCTTCAGCCTGTTGATCGTGACCCTCTCCTTCCTGCCGGTGTTCAGCCTGCAGCAGCAGGAGGGACGGTTGTTTCGGCCGTTGGCGCTGACCAAGACCTTCGCCATGGCCGCCGCCGCGTTCCTCGCGATCACCACCATTCCGGTGCTGATGGTCGCCTTCGTGCGCGGCCGGATCGTGCGCGAAGAGCGCAATCCGTTGAGCCGGATCTTCATCGCCCTCTACCGGCCGTTCATCCAGTTCGTGCTGCGCTTCCCGCGGAGTGTGGTGCTGGCGGCGCTGGTGGTCACCGTCGTGACCGTCGCGCCGTTCCAGCGGCTGGGCAGCGAGTTCCTGCCGCCGCTCTACGAGGGGGACTTTCTGTGGATGCCGACCACCGACCCGGGAATTTCCATCGGGCGCTCCAAGGAGATCCTGCAGCAGACCAACAAGATCATCCGCCAGTTCCCCGAGGTGCAGCACACCTTCGGCAAGATCGGCCGGGCGGAGACCGCCACCGATCCGGCGCCGCTGTCGATGATCGAGACGACGATCCTGCTGCGGCCGCCGTCGGAGTGGCCGCAACGTGAGGTCGATCGCTTCTACAGCGGCTGGCCGCTGCCCGATCGAGTGCGCGGTTGGCTCAACGCCTTCTGGCCCGAGTCGCTGCCGACACGCAGCCCCGAGGAGCTGGACCGGGCGATCAACGACGCCATCGATTTCCCCGGGCTGACCGCGGCGGGGATGGAGGGGCCGATCAAGATCCGGTTGGACATGCTCTCCACCGGCATGCGGGCTCCCGTCGGCGTCAAGATCGCCGGACCGGATCTGGAGGTGCTGGAACGGCTCGCCGGCGAGGTTGCCGCCGTCTTGACCGAGCTTCCGGGAACCCGTTCGGCCTATCCCGACCGCAGCTACGGCGGGAGTTACCTCGACTTCGAGATCGACCGCTTCGAGGCGGCGCGCTACGGGCTGACCGTGGGCGACATCCAGGATGTGATCCTCAGCGCCATCGGCGGCCGCAACGTGACCCGCACCATCGAGGGCAGCGAACGCTACCCGGTCAACCTGCGTTATCCGCCGGAGTTGCGGGACGACCCGGCGGAACTGGGCCGGGTGTTGGTCGCGACGCCACGGGGTGAGCAGATTCCGCTTTCCCAGGTGGCGTCGCTTCATCTACGGAAGGGGCCCGCGGCGATCAAGAGCGAGAACGGCCGGCCCAATGCCTGGGTCCAGGTCAGCCTCGATGAATCGCAGGTCGACCTCGGCCGCTACGTC
>CAZBZH010000102.1:0-1748 GCA_964496265.1 uncultured Acidobacteriota bacterium
CTGAACGACTGCCCGTCGCCCCAGGACCGGGGCTCCCTCGGTGTCGACTCCGCCGGGACCCCGCGCAGCGGCAGCGGCTGCCCCTGAGCCAGGGCGAGGCCGGGATGTCCCGCTCCCGCGGCGCCGTCGATCCACTGCGCAGCGATCTGCCGGTGGTCGGCCAGGGAAGCCTGTCCGGGGTGCGTCCCTCGCGCAACGGGCGCCGGCGGGCGCTGGTGCTGCTGCTGGTCCACGGCCTGATCGCCGCTCACATCGCCCACTACTTCACGAACGGCCGCACGGTGTCTCCGGTGGAGCCCTCGGAGGCGATGTACACCCTGGAACTGGGCCAACTCAACGCCGGCTTCCTGTTCCTGATCGCCGCGCTGCTGTTGACCGCCGTGTTCGGCCGCTTCTTCTGCGGTTGGGGCTGCCACCTGGTGGCCTTGCAGGATGCCTGCGCCTGGCTGATGAAGAAGCTGGGTATCCGGCCGCGCCCGTTCCGCTCCCGGTTGTTGCTCTGGGGGCCGGCCGCGCTGGCCTTCTACATGTTCGCCTGGCCGACCTTGCGGCGCTGGTTCGACGGCGGGGCGCTTCCGGCGTGGAGCGACCACCTGATGACCGACGCGTTCTGGAAGACCTTTCCCGGGCCGCTGTTCGCGGTCGGGACCTTTCTGGTGTGCGGCTTTGCCGCGGTCTATTTCCTGGGGGCCAAGGGGTTCTGCACCTACGGCTGTCCCTACGGCGCGATGTTCGCCGCGGCGGACCGGTTGGCGCCCGGCCGCATCCTGGTCAGCGACGCCTGCAGCCAGTGCGGGCACTGCACGGCGACCTGCACCTCCAACGTGCTGGTCCACGACGAGGTGCGGCGCTTCGGGCGGGTCGTCGATCCCGGCTGCATGAAATGTCTGGACTGCGTCAGCGCCTGCCCCGAGAACGCACTGCGCTTCGGCTTCGGACGGCCGTCGCTGTTCGGGCCGAAGGCGGCGAAGCCGGGCCCGCGGGTCTACAGCCTCAGCCTGTCCGAGGAGCTGTTCGTCGCCGGGGTTGCGCTGGCCGCGACCCTGGCGTTTCGCGGCCTGTACGACGGGCCGCCGCTGTTGATGGCGGTCGGGCTCGGCGGCATCACCGGGTTCGTGGCGCTGCAGCTCTCGCGGTTGACCGTGCCGGGTACCGTGCGGCTGCAGAACCTGCTGCTGCGCACGGGCGAAGGGCTGCGGCCGGTGGGCTGGGCCTTCGCGCTGCTGGGGCTTTGCTGGATCCTGTTTACGGCCCACAGCGGCTACGTGCAGGCGGAGCGGCGCCTGGGAGTCCGCGCCCTCGACCGGGGAGATCTGGCGGCCGCGGGCAACCACCTGGGCCGCGCCGACCGGGCCGGTCTGTTGCCGGTGCCCCAGATCGACTTCGGTCTGGCCCAGGTTCATCGTTCGCAAGGGGAGTGGGGTGCTGCCGAAGAGCGTCTGCGCCGGGCGTTGGCTCACGCTCCCGGCCAGGCCGCGCTCCACGATGCCCTGATCTCCACCCTGGCGGCCCAGGGCTCCGACGACACGTTGCCCGCCTGGAGGGAGCGACGCGATCGCTTCGGCGATGACGCCGGCCTGGCGTTCTCCGCGGGGACGGCCCTTGCCGCCCGAGAGCGTTTCGGCGCCGCCGTGGAGCTGCTGGAGGAGGCCTGCCGGCTGGCGCCGGATCACGCCGCCGCCTGGTTCAACCTGGGCGGCGCGCTCCGGCGACAGGGGCGGGCCGGTGCCGCCCTCGAGGCCCTGGAG
>CAZBZH010000102.1:1767-10597 GCA_964496265.1 uncultured Acidobacteriota bacterium
CCGGGCACCTCGAGATGTCGACGTGCTGATCGAGCTCGGGTTGGCGGCGGATTCCGCGGGACGGGCCGAGCGGGCGAGGCAGGCCTTCGAGCAGGCGCTGCGGCTCGATCCGGACCATCCGGAGGCCACCGCACGCCTCGGGGAGCGGGTGACCGGTCCCGGCCGGTAGGGGCCCTCAGAAGGCCCTCCGCGTTGACTTGGCGCCGATTGACGGATATTCTCGGCCCTTTGGAGCGGGGCGTTCCGCCCCACCGGTCCGGTAGAGAGTCGGAGAGCGATGGCCGCGAGCAAGACCACTTCGGTGCGCATGGTGATCCCGAGCGAGATCCGCCTGATCGATCTCGTACACGGCGCGTCGGAGCAGATGGCCCAGCTCGCCGGCATCTCCGAGGACGAGTCGCTCAACGTCGGCATGGCCGTCCGCGAGGCGGTGATCAACGCGATCAAGCACGGCAACGGCATGGACCCGGCCCTCGAGGTCGACATCGAGTTGCGGGCCAACGGCAGCGGCATGAGCGCCATCATCTGCGACAACGGCGAGGGTTTCGATCCCGATGCCACCGCCGATCCGACCGATCCGGAGAACCTGCTGGCCACCTCGGGGCGCGGTCTCCTGATGATCCGGGCATTTGTTGACGAAGTGAAATTCACCCGGCGCGATAGCCGTGGGATGCGGGTCGTTCTGACCAAACACGCTCCGGTCGAAGCACCGGACCAAGACCAGTAGAAGCAGCGGAGGAACGAAAGATGAAAACGGCTGTCCGTCAGATCGGTCACGTCACGGTGATGGACGTCTCGGGCAAGATCACCATCGGTGAAGGGGACGTGGTCCTGCGCAACAAGTTCATCGAGCTGCTCGAGACCGGCAACAAGCATGTCCTGCTGAACCTCGAGAAGGTTTCGTACATGGACTCGGCCGGCATCGGTGAGCTGGTGGCTTGCTACAAGCGGGCCAAGGACAAGGATGGCACCGTCAAGTTGCTCAACCCGTCGGGCAAGGTCTACGACCTGCTGCAGCTGACCAAGCTGGAAGACGTGTTCGAGACCTACGAGGACGAGAAGGAAGCCCTGGTCTCCTTCGAGAAGTAGTCCGTCGTCCATCAGAGCATGCCGCGCCGCCGCGCCCTCACCGGGCCGGCGGCGTTTCTGTTTCAGGAGCGGTGAGAGGCGGGCCGAGGGTCCGGCCGGTGGCGAACTCAGTCCCGGGGCAGACGCCGGCTCCACGCCGAGAGCTTCTGCAGCGCTTCAAGGGGCGTGGTGCGGTCCGGGTCGAGGGCGCGCAGCTCCGCCAGGACTTCCGCCGCGGCGGGGTCCGCCGGGGCCTGGGCCGGTTCGTCCGGGGCGTCGCCGAACCCGGCGAATAGCGAGGGCTGGTTCTTGCGCGCCGCCGCGCCGTTCCCTCGACGGGCCCGGCGGGGCAGGCCGTCCCCGCCGTACTCGTCGCTCTCCAGATTGCCCAGGATCTCCCGGGCCCGCTGCACCACCGCCGGCGGTACGCCGGCGAGCCGGGCGACCTGGATCCCGTAGGAGCGATCCGAGGCGCCGTCTTCGACCCGGTGCATGAAGACCACGTCCTCGCCCCGCTCCCGCACGGCCATGCGGTAGTTCTTGACCCCCTGAAGCTCCACCGACAGTTCGGTCAGCTCGTGGTAGTGGGTGGCGAACAGGGTCCGCGGCGGGGCGGGCTCGTTGGCCGCCAGGTGTTCCACCACCGCCCAGGCGATGGAGAGGCCGTCGAAGGTCGAGGTGCCGCGCCCGATCTCGTCGAGCAGCACCAGGCTGCGGGCGCTGGCGTGATGCAGGATGTTGGCGGTCTCGGTCATCTCGACCATGAAGGTGGACTGGCCCTCGGACAGGCTGTCCGACGCGCCGACCCGACAGAAGATGCGGTCGACGACGCCGAGCTCCACCGCCTCGGCGGGGACGAAGGAGCCCGCCTGGGCCATCAGCACGATCAGGGCGACCTGCCGCAGGTAGGTCGACTTACCGCCCATGTTGGGGCCGGTCAGGATGCCGACCGCGTCCCGGTCGCTGTCCAGTTCGGTGTCGTTGGGCACGAAGCGGTGTTCGACCAGATGCTGTTCGACCACCGGATGACGTCCGCCCTGGATGCAGAGCCGCCGCTCGTCGTCGATGGCCGGCCGGCAGTAGTCCTGGTGCGCCGCCTGCTCGGCGAAACCGGCCAACACGTCGAGGACCGCCATCGCCCGGGCGACCTCCTTGAGCCTTCCGGCGTGGGCGGCGATCTCCTCGCGCAGGGCGACGAACAGGTCGTACTCCAGTTCGTCGATCCGTTCCTGGGCCCCCAGCACCTTGGATTCGTGTTCCTTCAGCTCCGGCGTGATGTAGCGCTCACCGTTGGCGATGGTCTGCTTGCGCTGGTAGTGCTCGGGCACCAGATGCAGGTTCGACCTGGAGACCTCGATGTAGTACCCGAAGACCTTGTTGAAGCGCACCTTGAGCGAGGTGATGCCGGTCTTTTCCTTCTCGGTGCCTTCCAGCGACGCGATGTAGGCGCGCCCCTCCTTGCCCGCCTTGTGCAGCTCGTCCAACTCGGCATTGAAGCCCGGGCGCATGTACCCGCCGTCGCGCAGCCCGATCGGCGGCTCGTCGACGATCGCCGTCTCGAGGCGCTGGGCCACGTCGCCGCAAGGATCGAGGCCGTCGACGGTCGCGCGCAGCACGGCGGCGTTCATCGTTTCGATGGCGCTCAGCACGGCGGGCACCTGCATCAGCGAACGGCGCAGGGAAACCAGGTCCCGGGGGTTGGCCGAACGGCCGACGACCCGGGCCAGCAGGCGTTCGATATCGTAGACCCCGTCCAGCGCCTGACGCACGGCCCGGCGCACTTCCGAACGGCGCAGCAATTCCTCGACGGCGTCGTGGCGCCCGCGAATCGCGTCGCTCTCGAGCAGCGGCTCGAGCAGCCAACGGTGCAGCAGGCGGCCGCCTGAGGCGGTGACGGTGCGGTCGATCGCTTCGAGCAGCGAGCCCGCCCGTCCGCCGTCCCGCAGCCCCCGTTCCAGCTCGAGGTTGCGGCGGGTGGCCGGGTCGAGCAGCACGAAGCGGGCGGGCTCGTGGAGTTGAACCCGGTCGATGTGCTGCAGGTCATTCTTCTGGGTATCGCGCACGTAGGCCAGCAGTCCGCCGGCGGCGGCGGTGGCCAGGGTCCGGCCCCGCAGGCCGAAGCCGTCCAGCGACGAGACCCCCAGCTGGCGCAGCAGCAAGCGCTCGGCGCTGTCCGCGGCGAAGCTGAACGGATCCTGTTCGGTCAGCAGGGCGTCGCGGGTTTGCTCGGCGCGGAAGGCGTCGCTCCAGGGCAGCCCCTCGGGGTAGACGATCTCCCGGGGCGCGAAGGCGCGAAGCTGTTCGCTCAGTTCCTGCCAGGGCTGGTCGCCCCGCGATTCCCATGCGATCAGTTCGCCGGTGGACGCATCGACGAAGGCGGCGCCCAGTTGCTTGCTGCCCGAGACCACCGCGGCGAGCCAGGCGTTGCGCTTGGCGTCCAGCTGGTCCGGGTCGGTCAGGGTGCCGGGGGTGACGACCCGCACGACCTCGCGCTTGACCAGGCCCTTGACCTTGCGCGGATCCTCGGTCTGGTCGCAGACCGCGACCCGCCGGCCGGAACGCACAAGCTTGGCGGTGTAGGCATCGAGCTGGTGGTGGGGGAACCCGCACATGGGCACGACGTTGTCGGTGCCCTTGCCCCGGGCGGTCAGGGTCAGTTCGAGGACGCGGCTGGCCGCCTCGGCGTCCTCGTAGAACATCTCGTAGAAATCCCCCATGCGAAAGAACAGGATCGCGTTGGGGTGTTGCGCCTTGACCGACTGATACTGCCGGAACATCGGCGTGAGTTTCTGCGTCGATTGCGCCATGGGCGCCGGAGTATAGCACCGGGTAGAGCACCGGGGCGGGGCCGCCCCGGTGCCTCGGGATCAGCCCTTGAGCTTCTTGAGCATCTCCTGGTTCTCGGCAGAAAACTGGCCGTTGGGATCCAGCTCCAGCGACTTGCGCAGGGCGGCTTCGGCCTGCTGCTTCTGGGCGTCGCCGGGGGTTCCCGCCAGCTTGCTGCGGGCGATCAGGGCGTAGGCCATCGCAGACTGGGAGCGCTTCTCGGCGCTGGCCAGCACCTCCTGGCAGACCCGCTCGACATCGTCGTAGTTCTTCTGGTTGTAGTAGTCGATGCCCAGGTTGAGCAACAGGCCGACGCCCTCGTCACCCAGTTCGATCGCCTCGGCCAGGGCGTCCTCGGCGGCGCTCAGGTTCTTGCGGTTGCGCTCGATACGCGCGCGTTCGATCCAGGCGACGTCGTTGGCATCGTCGATCTCCGTCGCCTTGCTGAAGGCGTCGAAGGCCGGATCTTCCTGACCGCTGTCCCGGTAGGCATGTCCCAGCGCGGTCCACGCGCCCGCCTTGATCGACTGGTTCGAGCCCTCGTCGATCTCCCGTCGTAGCCACTCGATGGCGCCGTCGTGCTTGCCCGCGCCGAGCAGCGCCTGACCCATCAAGAGCGCCGCGCCGTTCATCCCCGGCTCCAGTTCGAGAGCGCGGCCGATGGACGTGCCGGCCTTGTCGATCTCGCCGCCGCTGGCCAGGCAGAAGCCGTGGAGGTAGTGCACCCGCGCGGCCTCGGGCACCGCCTCGAGGTAGGCCTCGGCCTTGGGCAGGGCCGCGGCGCAATCTCCCTTTTGCACCAGGGCGGTGATCTCCTCGATGGTGGTCGACACCTTGGACATCAGCTTGGCCCGCTCGGCGTCGTCGAGCACCACGTTGTAGACCACGTCATGGCCCGACGCGATCTCGACCTCCGGCGGTGCCTCGGGGTCGACCTTCAGATCGAGCTCCCAACCACCCTGTCCCGAACGGGTCGTCGCGGCCGCCTGGACCTCGACCATCGCCAGGCCTTCGGCCTCGACGAAGACCCGGTACTTGGCCGGGGGCACGAACGAGAAGCGGTAGACGCCGTCGTTCCCCGTGGAGGCGGTGTTGGGCCGGCCGCGGGAGTCCGAGGGGGCGAGCTTCACCTTGGCGCCGGCGACCGGGTTGCCCCCGGCGTCGATGACCTGGCCGGCCATCTTGGCCTGGCCGAAGGCGGAGCTGAGGCTGAGGGCGAGGACACAAAGGGCGATGGGGAGTATTCGAGCAAGCTTCACTTGTCGGCTCCTTGTTGCATGCGGTTCATCGGACGGGCGGCCTTCTTCCGGGCCACCGGGATCCTCCACGGGGAGCTTCGGAAGATCAGCGGGGCGTAGCCGCCCTGGAAGGACGTGGCGCGAATCGGATAGTTGCGGGCGACGTACTCGAGGGCGGCCTTGACGAAGACCTGGCGCGCCCCATCGATCTTGGCCTGGGCCGCGGCGGCGTCGGTGAGCTCGCCGGACTTGAAGGCCGCCTGGGTGGACTGGACGACCTCGGCCTGATCCTTCATCAGGTCTTCCAGGTCGGTCTGCGAGAGGGAGCCCCAGGAACGATCCTCCGGGGCGCGCTCGGCAAGCTCGGTTTCCAGGGCCATCCGGGCCAGGTTGGCGCTGTAGCGCGCGGTGTTGGCGTCGTCGGAGCTGGGGTTCAGCGCCGCCGAGTCGTTCCAGTTCTTCTGGGATGCTTCCATGTCGCCGATGCGGTAGTGAGCGACGCCGAGGCGGATCAGATCCCGCTGGGAGGCGATGCCCGCCTCGTGCAGGGCGGAGTACTCGGCGGCGGCACCCTTGTAATCGGCCTTGCTGAAGGCGGCGCTTCCCAGGTAGCGGCGGGCCCAGCCGACGTAGGCGCGCTGTTCCTTCTCCTTGCCGGCGAACTTCTCCAGAGCCTTGCGATACCACTCGCTGGCCTTGGCCTCCTCGGACTGGTCGGCGTAGAGCTTGGCCAGCCGGAAGGTGTCCAGGCCGGTCTCCGGTTTGGGGATCGAGCCCTGCTCGACCTTGCCGGTCAGTTCGACGGCGACCCGCCGGGCCTGCCCCGACTGCCGTGCGTTGCTGTAGGCGTTGGCCAGGTAGAACGGCGTCTCGTAGTCGGTCGCCGTCAGCAGCTCATCTTCGAGCACCTCGATGGCGCGGATCAGCGTGTGACGGGCGCCCTCCTGATCTCCGGTGCGGGACTTGCTGAAGTACAGCCGGTAGAGCAGGGGACCGCTGGCCAGTCCGTCGGAGTCGATGGCCTCGAGCATCTGCCGGGCCGCCGGGTAGTTGCCGGCGTCGTACTGTTCGAGCGCATCGAGGATTCGCGGGTCGCTGACCCCCTGGGCCAGGCCGGGCGTGGCCAGGCAGGCCAGGAGCGCCAGGATCAGGCCGAGGCGCGCGGAAGGGGCGAGGGAAAGGGTTTTCCACATGGCGAAGGTTCCTGCGTCGGTTGGGGCGAGTGGATGATTTGAAACGGACCTCACAAAGCTACCAGCCTCCCGCCGCGGGACGCAACCGCTGTGAGAGCAAGCGGATGCGCCATGCCGCGGTTCGGGTTAGGCTCTTGCCATGAGCATTCTACGCGGTGTGATGGTGCTGCTGGCGGCCCTGGTCGGGCCCGCGATCCTCGCCGATCCCGGGGAGCGGGAGCTCGAGGGTCTGCAGTCCTGGCTCGACGGGACCCAGCGCCTCGAGGCCCGGTTCGAGCAGGAACTGCAATCGGGTGCCCTCGGGGCCGGCCTGACCGAGAGCGGCTCCCTGATCCTGGCCCGTCCCGGCCGCATGCGCTGGGACTACCTGGATCCCGAGTTCAAGGTCGCGCTGTTCGAGGGGGACCGGATGGAGCTCTACCTCGAGGAGGAGGCCCAGCTGATCCGGACCCCGATCCCCGAGGACGGCGACCTGTTGCCCTCGCTCCTGGCCGGGCGGGGCCGCCTGGCCGACCTGTTCCGCTGCGAAGGGGTCGAGCGGTCGGGGAGCACGCTGCACCTGAAGCTGATCCCGCGGCGGGAAAGTGAGACCCTGGAAGAACTTACCGTCTCGGTCCGGCGCAAGGACTCCTCGATTCAGGCGGTCGAGGTCCGGGACGCGGCGGGGAATCTGACCGCCTACCGGTTTCTCGACCTGCGGCGGAACGGCACCTTGCCCGCCGACGCCTTCGCCTTCACGCCGCCCCCCGGAACCGAGATCCTGGAGTAGCGCCGAGGCCCTGAAAACCCCATTTGCCGGGCTCAAACCGGTTTGTTAAGATCCTGATCCTGCTTCGTTTACAGAGATCTTGCCTGGTCTCGGGCCGCCCGTTTCCACGCGACATCACATGGTTTCGGGCCGGCGGGCACGCGCCACATCGCGAAGGGATGCGTTGAGCACATTCAGCAGCACGGGTCGCGCCGATCGCCTTGTGCAGGCGGGCGGCCTCGGACCGGCCGATATCTTCGCCCTGATCTCCGACCGGCTCGCCCGGTGCGAGGTGCTGTTTCGCGAGAGCCTCGAGTCGCCGGTTTCCATCGTCGACGAGATCGGAACCTTCGTCGGAGAGACCGGGGGCAAGCGGGTCCGCCCGACGTTGCACCTGCTGTGCGCGAAGCTCTGCGATTACCGCGGCCCCCACGACATCGTGTTGGGCACGGTGCTCGAGTTCATCCACTCGGCCACGCTGATTCACGACGACATCATCGACGGGGCCAGCACCCGTCGCGGACGCCCCTCGGTCAACGAGAACTGGGGCTCCAGCATCACCGTGTTGTTCGGGGACTACCTGTTCGCCAAGGCGATGCAGATGGCGTTGCGCGCGGGAAGCCTCGCGGTGATGGACACCCTGGCCCAGGTCACCCTGCGCATGGTCGAAGGGGAGATGATCCAGACCCGCTACGAAGGGCGGACCGATCTCTCCGAGCAGGAGTACGTCGATCTCGTCGAGCGCAAGACGGCGGCGCTGTTCTCGGCGTGCGGCGAGTTGGCCGGCATCCTGGCCGGCGTCGACGAGTCCAAGATGCGGGCGCTGTCCGCCTACGGGCGCAACCTCGGCATGGCCTTCCAGGTGGTCGACGATCTGCTCGACTTCACCGGCGACGCCAAGCGGCTGGGCAAACCCGCGGCGGCCGACCTACGCGAGGGCAAGGCCACCCTCCCGGTGATCGACCTGCTGCAGACCGGGTCCTCCGAGGCCCGCACCCTGGCCCGGGCGATCGTCGAGCAGGAAGGGGATGTGGACGATTCGGTGCGGCGTCTGACCGCGATGATGGCCGAGAACGGCTCCCTGCAGCGTGCCCAGGAGCGTGCCGAGCAGTACGCGGCCAACGCGGCGCTGGAGCTGGTCAACTTCCCGGACAACCCGGCCCGCCGGGCGCTCCAGAGCCTGCCCGACCTGTTGCTCTCCCGGGACCGCTAGAGCGGCGCCGCAGCTCCCTTTTCCGTACAATCGAGCGATGAACCGCCTCTTCGGTGAGGCATGCTCTCGTTGCCCGTTGGCAAGGCACCCCACGATCGTGGGTCCCGAGGGCGTGACGCCCCATCATATGGGGGTTTTGCTTGTTCTCTGCGCCGCCCGGGTGGTATAGTCCGCGGCACGCAGGCACCGGGTTACGGGAACAGCAGGGAGGTTTTGCGCCGATGCTCCGTCTCGAGAGAATGGACATCAGTGGCTTCAAGTCGTTTGGAGACCGCACCAAGGTGGTTTTCCCCGATGGGATCACCGCGGTGGTCGGGCCCAACGGCTGCGGCAAGTCGAACATCGGGGACGCCCTGAACTGGGTCCTGGGCGAACAGAGCGCGAAGATGCTCCGCGGGCAAAACATGTCCGACATCATCTTCGCCGGGACCCAGGGGCGGAAGCCTCTCGGCATGGCCGAGGTCTCGCTCCATCTCAAGGGGCTCAACGGCGACAGCAACAAGGGCGCGGTCTGGGTGTTCTCTGGCTCCAGTGCGTCTTCTGC
>CAZBZH010000103.1:0-10595 GCA_964496265.1 uncultured Acidobacteriota bacterium
GCCTCGGCCCAGGCCTGGCCGTCCTCGACACCGACCCGCAGCAGCAGCGGGCGGCAGCAGACCTGGCAGTCCTCGACGTATTGCTGGGAGCTTCCCTGGGACGGATCGGCCGAAGTCTCGCTGGCCTGGGCGCAGTAGGGGCAGACGTAGGTCAGGGGCAGCAGCATCGCGAGCCCCTAGCGGACCTCGATCTCGATGGTCTGCTGCGGCTCGCTCAGGCTGAAGCGGACTTTGTCGTAGCCCGGCGGGCCGAAGCTGCCCCGGGCGTTGTTGGAGAAGCCGTAGGGCTCCTTGGGGATGCGCAGCTTGTTGGTGTCGAGCTGCTCGTTGCCGTTGCGGTCGTGGTAGACCAGCACCGCGTAGTCGCCGGCGGGCAGGTCGGCCAGCACCCAACGGCAGCTCTTGTCCTCGATCGCCAGGAAGGCCTTGTGCAGGGGAGCGGTCCGGTCGGTGAAGGCCTGTTCCGAATCGTAGATGGCGACGGCCACCCCGCCGCGGTCGGATTTGAGCCCCACGATCTGCACCGTCAGCGTGTGGGTGTCCTCGGCGAGGGCGAAGCTTCCTGGAACCAGCACCAGCAGCAGCCCGGTGAGCCCCGCGACCGCCCGCAGGGCGATGCCGGGGTGGGTTCTGGGGAAGCGTCGAGGCACCTGAGGATCTCCAGGGGGAGGCGGGGAAACTTGTTCTGCTCCCAGGTCCGATGCTGCCACGCGGCGGGAGGCCGCGCCAGCCGCTCCGGGCGGGCGGACCTTTTGCAAGTTTCGTGTTAATATCCGCGGTCCTGTGTGGGCCGCTAGCTCAACTGGCAGAGCAGCAGACTCTTAATCTGCGGGTTCGGGGTTCGATTCCCTGGCGGCTCACCACTTTAACCCTGGCCTTGCCCATCGGCGGTTCTCCGGGGCAAACAGCCTCCGGCGAACTCAGGGCAGGCGCCCTTCGCCCTAACCGGCACGCGTATTTGCGACGGACGGTTACCCTTCAAAGCGCTCCGAGTTTCCACGCGGCCCAGGCCGTGATACCCACGACGTTTTGAAGCGCCATCCCCGGGGACGCAACCGGGACGACACGGGGACCCGATGAAGATCGAACTGACCGATGTGAACGACGTCAAGAAGACCCTCGAGATCGAGGCCGGCATCGATGCCGTGGCCGGCGAGACCGAGTCGGTGCTTCGCGCCTACGCCGCCAAGGCGAACATCCCCGGGTTCCGTCCGGGCAAGGCGCCGCTGACCGTCGTTCAGGCACGCTTCAAGGGCGAGATCGACGACGAGGTCCGTGACCGGTTGATGTCCCGGCTCTACCAGGAAGCGATGATCGAGAAGAAGCTGCGGGTCATCGGCGACCCGGTGGTCGACGAGGTGCACTTCGAGCACGGCCAACCCTTCCGCTTCAAGGCGACCCTCGAGATCATGCCCGAGGTCAAGCCCAAGGAGTACAAGGGCATCGAGGTGGCCCGGGAGCAGCAGCCCGTCGGCGAGGCGGACATCGATCAATTTCTCGACGAGTTGCGCCAGCAGCGCACCCAGCTGGTCACCGAGGAGGGCCGGGTCGCCGGTGTCGGCGACGTGCTGATGGCCGACGTGGCCTCGGTGATCCAGGGCGCCGAGGCGCAGGCCGAGTCTGCCGAAGGTGAGGAGGGGAGCGCGGTCGAACCGGAGAACCGGGAGAACGTGATGGTCGAGGTCGGCTCCCAGCACCACCTGCCCGCCTTCAACGAGAAGCTGGAAGGAGCCACCGCCGGCGCCGAACTCGAGTTTTCGGTGGACTACCCCAAGGAGTTCGAGCACGAGCAGCTCGCCGGCAAGACCGTGAGCTACAAGATCAAGGTCCACGAGGTGAAGCGGAAGGAGGTCCCGGAGCTGGACGACGAGTTCGCCAAGGACCTGGGCGAGTTCGACGATCTGGCGGCCCTCAAGGCGCGGGTTGAAGAGGATCTGACCGCCCGCCGCAAGGGGGAGGCGGACCAGGCGATGCAACAGGCGCTTCTCGACAAGGTTCTGCTGGAAAACCCGGTCGTTCTGCCCGAAGTTCTAGTGGAGCGGGAAATCGACCAGCGTCTGGAAGATTTCGTCCGCTCGCTGATGATGCAGGGGATGGACCCGAGGCAGATGGAGCTGGACTGGAAGGACATCCGCGGCCGCCAGGAGGAAGGCGCCCGGAAGTCGGTCCACGCTCGCATCGTCCTGGATGCCATCGCCGCGGAGGAATCGGTGGAGGTCGGTGCCGAGCAGATCGAGCAACGCATCCAGATCGAGGCCCAGCGGGCCGGGCAGCCCGTCGAGGAGCTGAAAAAGCGACTCAAAGAGGGCGCTGGGATGCAAGCCCTTCATAGTCAGTTAGTTAGAGAGGCTGCGCTTGACTTGCTGACCTCCCTTGCTAATATTCAAGGGGAGGATGTTTAAATGCCTTTAATCCCGTATGTCGTCGAGCAGACCAGCCGCGGCGAACGGTCCTATGACATCTATTCGAGGCTCCTCAAGGACAACATCATTTTCCTTGGTGAGCCGATCGACGACCATCTGGCTAACTTGTTGATTGCCCAGATGTTGTTCCTCGAAGCCGAGGATCCGGATCGGGATATCTCGATCTACATCAATTCCCCGGGCGGTTCGGTCACCGCGGGACTTGCGATCCTCGATACCATGACCTTTGTAAAGCCTGATATCAGTACGTTTTGTGTCGGCCAGGCCGCCAGCATGGCGGCGGTGATCCTGTCGGCCGGAACCAAGGGCAAGCGCTTCACGTTGCCCAACTCCCGGGTCCTGATCCACCAGCCTCACGGCGGGGCCCAGGGCCAGGCCGCGGATATCGACATCCAGGCCCGTGAAATACTCCGGCTGCGGGAGCGGTTGAACAAAATACTGGTTGAAAACACCGGTCAGACGATGGAAAAGATCTCTATGGACACCGACCGGGATTACATCCTGGAAGCCGATCAGGCCAAGGAATACGGCATCATCGACATGGTGATCACCCAGAGAGGTTCCGAGGCCTGACCCGCCAGGGGATGGTCCCGGCCAGCAACAAAGGACTAGCTAGATGTCACGCAAGAAAGTCGAAGGCGACGGTCTCAAGTGCTCGTTCTGCAACAAGAGTCAGCGCGACGTGCGCAAGCTCATCGCAGGGCCGACGGTCTACATCTGTGACGAGTGCGTCGACATCTGTCTGGACATCATCGCGGAAGAACGCGAGGCCGAGGAACAGGAAGGCCGCACCAAGCTGCCCAAGCCTGTCGAGATCAAGGCGTTCCTCGACGAGTACGTGATCGGCCAGGAAGAGGCCAAGAAGCGTCTCTCGGTCGCGGTCTACAACCACTACAAGCGAAACGAAATCTCCCGGCGCCGGAACGAAGTCGAGCTGCAGAAATCCAACATCCTGCTGATCGGCCCCACCGGTTCGGGTAAGACCCTGTTGGCCCAGACCCTGGCGCGGCTCCTCTCGGTGCCCTTCGCCATCGTCGACGCCACCACCCTGACCGAAGCCGGCTACGTCGGCGAAGACGTCGAGAACATCGTGCTCAAGCTGCTGCAGGCGGCGGGCAACGACGTCGAGAAGTGTCAGAAGGGCATCATCTACATCGACGAGGTCGACAAGATCGCCCGCAAGGGTGAAAACCCGTCGATCACCCGTGACGTCTCCGGCGAGGGTGTGCAGCAGGCGCTGCTCAAGATCCTCGAAGGAACCGTGGCCAACGTGCCGCCCCAGGGTGGCCGCAAGCATCCGCACCAGGAATTCGTTCCCGTCGACACCTCGAACATCCTGTTCATCGTCGGCGGTGCGTTCGTCGGGCTCGACGGCATCATCGAGCAGCGGATCGGCCGCAAGACCATGGGCTTCAACGGGGACGTCAAGGCCCGGGCCGAGAAGAACACCGGCGAGATCCTCGCCGACGTGCAGCCCGGTGATCTGGTCAAGTACGGCATGATCCCCGAGTTCGTCGGCCGCCTGCCCGTGCACGCGACCCTCACCGAACTCGACGCGCCGGCGCTGGTCCGCATCCTTCAGGAGCCGCGGAACGCCCTGGTCAAGCAGTATCACCGCATCTTCGAGTTCGAAAACGTCGGGCTGCGCTTCACCGACGATGCCCTCGAGGCGATCGCCGAGCAGGCCATCGAGCGCAAGATCGGCGCTCGCGGGCTCCGCATGATCATGGAAGAGCTGATGCTCGAGATGATGTTCATGCTACCCTCTCAGACCGACGTCAAAGAAGTCGTCATCAGCAAAGACGTGGTGCTCAACAAGAGCAACCCGCTCGTCGTCATGGAGAAGGCGGGCTAGTTAAGTCCGGCTCGTTTCTCTCCGTCAGAAAAGTCGCTCGCTCCGGCCCGCAAGGACGGCTATCATGCCTGTGCGCCCCTTTCTGGGCGCCGGAGGGAGTTTCTCTTGGACGCCGATCGTCCGCAGGATAGCGTGATCAGACTACCGATGGTTCCATTGCGGGACATCGTGGTGTTCCCACACACCATGGTTCCTTTCGTCGTCGGCCGTAAGCCCTCTCTGCTTGCCGTGGAGCGGGCGCTGGGCGACGGAAAGCAGTTGTTTCTCTCCACGCAGCGGCGTGCTTCGGTCGATAACCCGTCGGCCGAGGAGATCAACTCCGTCGGCACGATTGCGACAATCGTGCAACACCTCAAGAACCCCAACGGCAACGTCAAGTTGCTGGTCGAGGGGCAGGCCCGGGCGCGGCTCGTCGAGATCGATGAGGGCCCCGACGGCTACTTCGAGGTGGTGCTCGAGAAGATTGAGCAGAAGGCGGACGTCGACGCCGACCTGCAGGAGCTGATGAGCCGGGTCGCGACCCTGTTCGAACGCTACATCAAGTACTCGCCCGGCCTGCCCTACGAGACGATGCTCTCGACGGTGCGCATCAGCGACCCGAGCAAGCTGGCCGACACCATCTCCGCCCACCTGCCCATCGGGGTGGAAGAAAAGCAGAGCCTGCTGGAGATGGTCTCTCCCGCCGAGCGCCTCGATCACGTGCGCAAGGTGCTCGACTCCGAGATCGAGAAGCTTCGCGTGGACAAGAAGATCCACAACCGCGTGAAGAAGCAGATGGAGAAGGCGCAGAAGGAGTACTACCTCAACGAGAAGATGAAGGCGATCCAGGAAGAGCTGGGTCGCAAGGACGAGCGGGTCAACGAGGTCGAAGAGTTCCGGCTCAAGATCGAGAAGTGCAAGATGCCCAAGGAGGCCCGGGAAAAGGCCCTCCAGGAACTCAAGCGTCTCGAGGTCATGCCGCCGGTCTCGGCCGAGGCCACGGTCTCGCGCAACTACCTCGAGTGGTTGCTTTCGGTGCCGTGGTCCAAGAAGAGCCGCGAGCTCAAGGACATCGACAAGGCCGAGTCGATTCTGGACAGCGACCACTACGGTCTGGACAAGGTCAAGGAGCGCATCCTCGAGTTCCTCGCGGTGCGCCGGCTGGTGTCCAAGCCCAAGGGCTCGATCCTTTGTCTCGTCGGACCTCCCGGCGTCGGTAAGACGTCGCTGGCTCGTTCGATCGCCCGGGCCACCGGACGCAAGTTCGTGCGCCTCTCCCTGGGCGGCGTGCGTGACGAGGCCGAGATCCGCGGGCACCGCCGCACCTACATCGGCGCGTTCCCCGGCCAGGTCATCCAGATGATGAAGAAGGCGGGCACCAAGAACCCGGTGTTCCTGCTGGATGAGGTCGACAAGATGGCCGCGGACTTCCGCGGCGATCCGTCGGCGGCGCTGCTGGAGGTCCTCGACCCCGAGCAGAACCACACCTTCCTCGATCACTACCTGGATACCGAGTACGACCTCAGCGAGGTGATGTTCATCGCCACCGCCAACGTGATGCACACCATCCCGCCGGCGCTGCGCGACCGCATGGAGGTGATCCGCCTCCCCGGGTACACCCTGCGCGAGAAGATCGCGATTGCCGAGCAGTACCTGGTGCCCCGTCAGATCAAGGAACACGGGCTGAAGAAGTTCGAGGTCTCCTTCGAGCAGGAGGCGATCCGCGAGATCGTCGAGCGCTACACCAAGGAAGCCGGCGTGCGTAACCTGGAGCGCGAAGTCGCCTCGGTCTGCCGCAAGCTGGCGCGCAAGGCGGTGGCCGACAAGCTCGAGGACAAGCCCGAGATCACTCCGGCCAAGGTGCTCGAACTCCTCGGCATCCCGCGCTACCAGCCGCCCCGCGAGCAGCAGCGCAAGCCGGAGATCGGTGTGGCTACCGGCCTGGCCTGGACCGAGACCGGCGGTGAGATCCTGCCGATCGAGGCGACCCTGATGCGCGGCCGCGGCAAGATGACCATCACCGGTCAACTGGGCGACGTGATGCAGGAATCGGCCCAGGCGGCGATGTCCTGGGTCCGCTCCCGGGCCGAACGCCTGGGCATCGACCCGCTGTTCTACCGCAAGTACGACATCCACGTGCACGTCCCCGAAGGCGCCATCCCCAAGGACGGCCCCTCGGCGGGTATCAGCATGGCCACGGCGCTGGTCTCGCTCCTCGCCGAGGTCACGGTTCATCCCAACGTGGCGATGACCGGCGAGATCACCCTTCGCGGCAAGGTGCTGCCCATCGGCGGCGTCAAGGAGAAGGTGCTGGCCGCGTATCGCTACGGTGCGGACACCGTGGTGCTGCCCAAGGACAACGAGAAAGACCTCTCCGAGGTCCCCGATGACATCAGCAGCAAGCTCTCGTTCCATCTGGTGGAACACATGGACAAGGTGCTCGAAGTCGCCCTGTCCGGGCCGCTGACCGCCCTCGAGATGCCGAACAAGGATCCCGAGGGTTCGATCGGCGAGCGAGATGCCGGGAGCCCGGTCAACTAGCGTCTGACGCCGGGGTACGCCGGCGGCCAGGCGGTCCGAGTTCGGATCGAGTCCGTTGAAGGTTCTGTCGAGTCGTTTCGAGCGCGCCACCGCGCGGCCTCAGGATGAGCCGCAGGCGGCGGGGCGCGACGTGGTTTTCCTTGGGAGATCCAACGTCGGCAAGTCGTCGTTGATCAACCGGCTGCTCCGTTCGGGCAAGCTGGCCAAGACATCGTCGACGCCGGGTAAGACACAGACGGTCAACTTCTATCGCATCAACGAAGCCTTCTACTTCATCGACCTGCCGGGCTACGGCTTTGCCAAGGTGCCCAAGTCGGTGCAGGCCCAGTGGGCTCCGATGATCGAGGGCTTTCTCGAGCGGCGGCGGGAACGGATCGCGATCGCGCTGATGCTCGTCGATTCACGACACAAACCGACCCGGCTCGACCGGGCGATGAAGCAGTGGTTGGAACACTACGACGTCCCTCATCTGATCGTGGCCACCAAGGCCGACAAACTGTCGGGCAACAAGCGAACGGCCGCGGCAAGGATTCTGGCCGATGAGTTCGGACCTTTCCCCGAAGACGGGGCACCGATTCTCGCGTCCTCCAGCACAGGGCTGGGTATCCGGCAGATCTGGGCACACTTGGATCGGGCATTGACATGACCAAACAGCAGGAAGCTCCGACGAAGACCGAAACCCGGCGACCCCGCCGGAAGCGGTCCAAGCCGGCCTCCCGGAAGGGCTCGCGCAAGGAAGCCCAGAACGGCACCAACGGCGAGATCGAGGTCGCGGCTGGCGAGGGCGCCGAAGAGCTGGCGCTGGACATCCGCGAACTCAAGAACCGCGACGCGGCGAGTCTCGTCGAGATGGCCAAGGAGCTTCGCATCGAGAACGCGACCAACCTGCACCGCCGCGAGTTGGTCTACCGGGTGATGCGCGCCTACTCGGCGCAGAACGGCACCCTGGTGACCGAGGGCGTGCTGGAGAAGCTCTCCGACGGCTACGGGTTCCTGCGGGCTCCCGACGCCAGCTATCTGCCGGGTCCCGACGACGTCTACGTCTCCCCATCGCAGATCCGCCGCTTCAACCTGCAGACCGGCGACACGGTCTGCGGTCAGATCCGGCTGCCCAAGGCCTCCGAGCGCTACTTCGCGCTCTCCCGGGTCGATACCGTCAACGACGTGCCCCCCGAGCAGGCCAAGACCCGCAAGCGCTTCGACAAGCTCACTCCGGTCTACCCGGACGTGCGGCTGCGGGTCGAGTCGCCGGGCGAGGATATCTCCGGTCGGGTGCTCGACCTGATGGTGCCCCTGGGCAAGGGGCAGCGCGGGTTGATCGTCTCGCCGCCGCGCACCGGGAAGACGATGATGCTGCAGGCCATCGCCCACGCCCTGGCCGACAATCATCCCGAAGTGAAGCTGATGGTGCTGCTGATCGACGAGCGGCCCGAAGAGGTCACCGACATGGTGCGCTCGGTCAAGGGGGACGTGATCGCGTCGACCTTCGACGAGCCCGCCGCCCGCCACGTGCAGGTCGCCGAGATGGTGATGGAGAAGGCCAAGCGCCAGGTCGAGGCGGGGCACGATGTGGTGCTGCTGCTGGACTCGATCACCCGCCTGGCCCGGGCCTACAACGCGGTGATGCCCGCCTCGGGGCGGGTGTTGTCCGGCGGTCTCGATTCCGCCGCCCTGGCCAAGCCCAAGCGTTTCTTCGGTGCCGCCCGCAAGGTTGAGGACGGCGGATCGCTGACGATCCTGGCCACGGCGCTGGTCGACACCGGATCGCGGATGGACGAGGTGATCTTCGAGGAGTTCAAGGGCACCGGCAACATGGAGATCAACCTCGATCGCCGTCTGGCCGACCGCCGGGTGTTCCCCGCGGTGGACCTGCTGCGCTCGGGAACCCGTAAGGAAGAACTGCTCCTGACCCAGCGCGAGATCGATCGCTCCTGGGTCCTGCGCAAGGTGCTGCAGCAGATGTCGCCGGTCGAGGCGATGGAGCTCCTGCGCGAGAAGATGACCAAGACCAAGACGAACGAAGAGTTCCTGGACAGCATGGCGGGGTAAGGGATGGCGACGGCAACCATGGACGCGAAGCTCCTCGAGAAACTCGAGGGTCTGGAGAAACGCTTCGAGGAACTCAACGAGTCGATGGCCGACCCCGAGGTGGTCGCCGACCGTGAGAAGTACAAGGAAGTCACCAAGACCTACACCGAGCTCAAGCCGATCGTCGAGAACTTCCGCGAGTTCCGCGCGGCCACCGAGGAACTCGAGGGTTCCCGGGAGTTGCTGAACTCCGGCGATCCGGAGATGGCGGAGATGGCCGGGGAGGAGGTCTCCAGACTGGAGGGCCGCCTCGAGGAGCTGGAACAGGAGCTCAAGGTTCTGCTGCTGCCCACCGACCCCAACGACGCCCGGAACGTCGTGCTCGAGATTCGTGCCGGTACCGGCGGTGACGAGGCGACCCTGTTCGCCGCCGAGATGTTCCGCATGTACTCCCGCTTCGCCGAGAGCACCGGCTGGAAGGTGGAGACGATGGATGTCTCCGAGAGTGCCGCCGGAGGCGTGAAGGAAGTAGTCGCCATGATCGAGGGGGACCGAGTCTTCAGCCGGCTCAAGTTCGAGAGTGGCGTGCACCGGGTGCAGCGGGTGCCCGAGACCGAGGCCCAGGGCCGGGTGCACACCTCGGCGGTGACGGTGGCGGTGCTGCCCGAGGCCGACGACGTGGAGGTCGAGATCGACGAGAAGGACATCCGCCTCGACACCTTCTGTTCGTCGGGGCCCGGCGGCCAGAGCGTCAACACCACCCAGTCGGCGGTGCGGATCACCCACCTGCCCACCGGTCTCGTGGTGCAGTGTCAGGACGAGAAGTCCTGGCACAAGAACAAGGCCCAGGCGATGAAGGTGCTGCGCTCGCGGCTCTACGACAAGATGGTCCAGGAGCAGCATGACGAGATCGCCAAGGAGCGCAGCTCGCTGATCGGCTCCGGCGATCGCAGCGAGAAGATCCGCACCTACAACTTCCCCCAGAACCGGGTCACCGATCACCGCATCAAGTTGACGGTGCACAACCTGACCCAGGTGATGGAAGGGGAGCTGGGCAACATCGTCGAGGCGCTGGTCTCCCAGGACCGGGCCGACCGCCTGCGGGCCGAGATGTAACCTCGCCGCGCCGCGGCCCCAGCCGGTGATCGCCAGCCGATGATCGACCGAGACGAACCCAGGCCGCCTGTGACCGTCGCCGAGGCGCTCGATCGCGCCGCGAAAAAGCTCGCGGAGTCAGGCGTCGAGGAGCCTCGTCTCAACGCTGAACTGCTGCTCTCCCATCTCCTGGGCTGCGACCGGGGCGGGCTGTTCGTGCGCCGTCCCGAGACCCTGGCCGAGGAGGTGCTCGGCCCCTTCGAATCAGCGGTGGTGCGCCGGGCCAACCGGGAGCCGCTGCAGTACATCACCGGGGTCCAGGAGTTCCACGGTGTGGACATCGCCGTCGACCCTCGGGTCTTGATCCCTCGCCCGGAGACCGAGGGGCTGGTCGATGCGGTGTTGGACCTGGAGCTGCCCACCGCTGCCCGGGTGCTGGATCTCGGCACCGGCAGCGGCTGCATTCCGATCGCTCTGGCCGTGCACCGGCCGCGGTGGCGGCTGTCGGCGCTGGAAGCGTCGCCGGACACCCGCGCCGCCGCCCAGGACAACGTGCAGCGGGTCGAGCGGCAGCATCCCGGGTTGTCGGGGCGGGTCGAGCTGGTCGGCGGAGACTTCGCCGAACCGCCCGCCGGGTGGCAGGGGCAGTTCGACGCGGTGGTGAGCAACCCGCC
>CAZBZH010000104.1:0-10568 GCA_964496265.1 uncultured Acidobacteriota bacterium
CGAGGGCGATGCCGCAGGGCACCAGGGTGCGGGCTCCGGGCGCCAGCTCCAGGGCCTCCCCCACCGCGGCTCGCAGGTCGAAGCCCGCGGAGTCCCCGGTCGCCCGGGCCGGAAGCTCCAGATCCCGGGCGTGGGGCAGGCGCTGGATCAACACCCGCACCGGCTGCGCCTCGCCTGCCGCTGAAAGCGGCAGCGCCCCGGCACCCGGGCCGGTCGGAACGGCTGGATCCTTCATCGAGTCCTCGGGGAGCTAGAGCGCCAGCTCCGATTCGCGCAGCCGGAACGGCCCGAGCTTGCCCACCGCGGCGAGCCCCGGGCGGGCCCCGTCGCAAAGCTTGCGGGTGACCTTGTGCACCCGGGCGGCATCGACCTTGTCGATGCGGCGCAACACATCCCGCAGGGTGTGCTGGCGACCGTAGTAGATCTCCTGGCGAGCCAGGTTCGACATGCGGCTCGAGGTGGACTCCAGGGAGAGCATCAGGCTGCTCTTCAGGTTGCGCTTGGCCACGTCGACCTCTTCCTCGGTGGCGCCGCGGTCCCGCAGGTCCCGCAACTCCTCGAGGGTCAGGTCGAGCACTTCGCGCCCCTTCTCGGGGCTGGTCGCCGCCGAGACCATCAAGAATCCACTGTCACTGAAGGCGTTGATCCCCGAGTAGACGCTGTAGACCAGCCCCCGCTCCTCGCGGATCTTCTGGAACAGCCGGGAGGACATGGTGCCCCCGAGCAGGGTGTTCATCACGAACAGCGCGTAGCGGTCGTCATGACTCTCGGCGAAGGCGGGCATACCCAGCAGCAGGTGCAGCTGCTCCAGTTCCTTCTTCGAGCGCTTGACGATCCCGCTCTTGGCCCTGGGCGGCCGGGTACGCCGGGCCCCCACGTTGCGGGGCTTCATGCCGCCGAATCCTTCGCGCAGCATCTTGGCCACCCGGCCGTGCTTGAGACTGCCGGCAGCGACGATCAGCATCCGGTCCGGGCAGTAGGAATCCCGGAAGAAGCGCTGGAGCCGGCGGCGGCTCATGCCCCCCACGGTCTCCTCGGTCCCCTGGATCGGCCGGCCCAGGGGATGGCCGGCGTAGAACGCCTCGGAGAACAGGTCGTAGACCAGTTCCTCGGGCGAGTCCTCGACCATGCGGATCTCTTCCAGCACCACCTGCCGCTCCCGCTCCAACTCCACCGGGTCGAAGCGCGGGTGCTGGACGATATCCGCCAGCAGGTCGATGCACTCTTCCAGGTGCTCGTCGAGCACCTTGGCGTAGAAGCAGGTGTATTCCTTGGTGGTGAACGCGTCCAGTTGCATCCCGACCCGGTCGGCGGCCAGAGCGATCTCATGAGCCGTGCGCCGGTCGGTGCCCTTGAACACCAGATGTTCGAGGAAGTGGGAGATGCCGTTGACCGCCGGAGGCTCATGGCGGCTGCCCTGTTTGAGCCAGACTCCGATGGTCACCGAGCGGACGTGTGGGATGGATTCGGTCAGCAGCAGCAAACCGTTGTCGAGGGTTTCTTTGCGAATCATCCGGCGGGAGTATAGCCCGGCCGCCCGGGGGCGAACAAGCCCGCAGGAGGGTTCCGCCGCTCCCCGGCCGCCCATGGGGCCGGCGCCCGAGTCGATCTAGCGGTTGCGGCCTCCCGCGCCGGGGTTGGGCACCCCTCCGGGGACCTGGCCGGCCCCCTGCTGCTGGGCGTTCTGCTGCCGGGCCTGGAGGTCGACGTCATACAGGGTGAACTGCCACTCCCGGTACTCGGTGAAGCCCTTGTAGATGCGGAACGCCGGTTTCTTGCAGAGGCTCTTGACGCCGATGATCGGCAGTCCGCCGACCTCCTGGACGCCCCCCTCCCCCCCGGTGTTGACCAGGCCGCCGGCGGGGTTCTGATTCTGACTCGTGTTCTGCCGTTCGGTGCCGCCGAGGACGAAGCCCGCCTCGGCCGCGGCGGAGTTGGGATCGATGATCTGGCCACCGGGGCCCTGGTAGAGCATGCCCCACTTGCCGTCCTTGACCAGCGGGTCCTCGTAGAGCTTGCGCAGGAAGTACTGGCCCCGGGTGCCGGCCTCCATCAACTGCTCCAGCTTGATCAACGGCTGGGTCTGGCCCTGGTCCCGGCGATGACGGCGGATCGCGTGGGTGATCGACTTGGCGCGGAACATCATCTCCGCCTCCTGCTCCCGCTGGAGCAGGTCGACCCACTTCTGGGTCACCACCGTGGACATGATCATCATGATCGCCAGCATCAGCATCAGCGCGGCCATCAGGTGGCCGCGCTCGCCGTTGCGCCTGGGTGGTGAACTATTTGCCTCGTTCGCCATCGGAGAAGACTGCTCCTACGCCCGAACCCTACGGCACCGGGTCGATGGTGATGGTCACGGTATCCGAGGAAGTCTTCTGGCACTCGAAGGTTCCGCCGGAGATCACACCGGTTCCCTGGTCGGTAACGCGAACCTCCGGGGTGAAGGTCGTATCGGAAACGCCCGCCGGGATGAAGCACTGGACCACCGAGTTCGCGGGAGCCGCGCCGGAGATATCGTTCCCTCCGGGAGGCCCGAACCCGGTGTTGCAGCTCCACTCGAAGACGAGGTTGCTTCGATCCGTCTCCACGTCGGAGGAGCCGCGGGCATCGAGCTGTACCACCGCGGTACCCGCCGGGAAGGCCGGCGGGTCGGCGCCGGCATTGGCCACCGGAGCCTGGTTGTTGCAGGTGATGTTGAACGGAGCGCTGAACGAGGTGCCGTTGAACGAACCGGGCGAGATCGGGGGCGCCGTCTCACCGCAGGCAGCGCCGATGGCCGGATCGTCGCTCACCCGGAGGATGACCGTGAGCGCCTGCTCATCGAAGTAGTCCCGGCCGAAGCTGTCGAGGCCGGTCCCCTGAAGGATTTCATCGCTGACCGTGCGGCCGCCGCAGGTATCGGACCCCGGGCAATCCGCGTCGGTGGTGCACCGTTGATTCGTCGTGGACAGGCACGTCCCCAGGTTCGAGTTGATGTCCCACTGGTAGCACTCGATGGCGCCGTCCGGATCCACCGAGATCGACCCGTCGAAGATCACCGTCTCGCCGGCGAGCTGCTCGCCGGTACCGTTGGCCGGCGCCGCGGGGATGGTGAAGAACGAGGCCCGGGGAATCTCGTTGACCCCGACCACGTCACGGAACACCGACACCCCCTGGGAGACCGACGACGACTGGGCGGCGACGATGCTCTCCTGGGGAGAGTTGGTGGTCACCGTCAGGGTGTCGGTGGCGATGCCGCTGGCGTTGGTCGACACGGTGGTGCCCGCCGAGGCCAGGGAGCCTCCCGAGGTGGAGAACAGCACGGCGACACCCGACAGCGGGTTGCCGTTGGCGTCGAAGACCTGGGCCACGATGGTGGTGGAGCCCTCGGTCTCGCCGTTGTTGGGGTCGATGACCACCGTTCCCGGGTTGGCCGCCATCACGATGGTGGCATCGGTAGGCGCGGTCAGCACCGAGTCCTCACAGCCGATCGAAGCGACCATCAGAACCAGGAGCAGAAGCGCAGCTGCGGAAGTTTGAGCGAACCTATGCATGATCATTCTCCAAAGCGCCCGGATCGGGGCCTACCAGTCCGAATAAGAGACTCCGTCGAGTCCCGCACCGTCGGCGCCGCTCTTCACGTCGGCGATCCCCGGCTCCGTCGCGATGTCCTGTTCGGTGATCTCTGCGGTGATCTCGATCCATGTCTCCGTACTCTCGGTGACCGGGTCGAGGGGCCGCATGGAGAGGTAGCGCTGCTCGACCAGCTCCTGCAGGTCCGAGGGGTAGCGCCCCTTGTCGGCGAAGAAGCGGTTGATCTGCTGGCGCATGGTCCAGAGATTCTCCTTGAGCACCGCTTCCTTGGCCTTCTGAATCGAGCGCTGGTACTGCCCCACCGCCACGGTGGTCAGGATCCCGATGATCGCCACGACGATCATCAGCTCAATCAGGGTAAAGCCCCGCTGATCGCGGCGCCCGCGCCGTTTCCGGAATGTCGCTAGCATCATGGCTACCACTCCGCGTACTTGGTCTCTCCGTCGAGGGAGGTGGCCTCACTCAACGAGTAGACGTCGAAGATATTGACTCCGTCGCTGAACAGCGACCCCGGCTGGTCGCGGCTGGAGCGGGTGCCCCATTCGCGCTTACCGGTCATCGGATCGATCGGGAGCCGCCGCAGGTACTTGATCCGCGTCCCTGCTGCGTCGCCGATATCGACCCCTTCGTAGAGCCACTCCAGTTCCTCGGGGTAGCCGTCCTCGTTGACCGTGTTGAGCACGTTCTGACGGATCCCGGGGAAGGTGTCCACATCCTGCTGGAACCGGTCGATCGCCTCGCGCATGGTGCGCAGCGCCTGACGCAGTTCGATTTCCTTCTGCCGTTGGTACATGGTCTGTCCCACGGGGATGGTCACCGCCGCAAGCACGAGCACGATCGCGGTCACCGAGACCAGCTCGACAAGCGAAACCCCTGCCATGGAACGACCCTTGCGCATCAGTCGGCAACCAACACCGGCGGCGCCATGAACACCGCCTGGATCGTCTGGGCCTGAGGGTTCTTCAAGCTCGAGCGGCTGAAGACGAAGCCGGCGTTCCCCGGGTTCATCGCCAGGAACTGCATCCGGCTGAGGGTGCCCGAACCGTTGACGCCGGTGCCGCTGCCGAGTCGGGAATGCCCCACCACGACCTCACCGCCCCCCTGGGCGTCCTGGGCCAGGAAGATCGTCCCCTGCCCGTCCCGGTTGAGCACGTTGCCCTCGCTGGCGCCGACGAACTCGACGATGCCCCGGTCGTAGCGCAGGTGGAAGGGGGCGGAGCCGACGTTCTTGCCGTTCTCCAGCACGATGTCGACGTTGATCGTCTCCCCCGCCCGGTAGCTGGCCCGGTCGGGAACCAGGCGCACCATCATCGGGCCGGCGGGCTCGTCCTCTTCCTCTTCCCCTTCGTCACCGGGCTCGTCATTTGCGGCCCGGTCCTGGTCGCGATCGTCGTCGTCCTGGTCGTTGCGATCGTCCCGGTTGTCGTCCTGGGCGGGATCGTCCCCGGCCGGATCGTTCTGCGCCGGGTCGTTGTTGCTCCCCTGGCCATTGCCGCCGACTCCCAGGGCGCCTCCCTGGTTGTTGGTCGAACCGCCGGCCGCGGGATCTCCCGTGGGACGAGAACGGCCACCCCCCGCGGCCGCGCCGCCGCCGGAGCGGGAACCGCCGCCGCCGTTGGGCGAAGGCAGCGTCTTGGACAGCACGCCGCGGCTACGGCCACCGCCGGGAAGCAGCAGGGCCGGATCGCTGCCGGCCACCTCGCCGCCGAAGTCCTCGGGACGGCCGAAGGGAGAGACGCCGGACTCGGTGCGAGCCGCACCGCGCATCTGCATGTTCTCCTCGGTACCGACCCACAGGGTCACCAGATCGTCGTCGGTGATATCCGGGATCCGCACGATGTGCGGGGTCAGGGTCAGGACGATGTCCTGTTCGGTGGTGTCGTTGCTGTTGTTGCCGAAGACCTTGTTCAGGCCGGGCACGTCGAGCAGCCCGGGCACACCGGTCACCGAGTCCTCCTCGGTGGTCCGGATCAGGCCGGCCAGCATGTTGGTCTCGCCGTCACGCAGACGGATCACCGTCTGGATGTTGCGGGTACCGATGATCGGCTGGCTCTGACCGCCGCCGGTATCGATGAAGGCACCGATGGAGCTGATCTCCACCTGGACCTTGAGGGTGATCTCCTTGTTGTGGTGCACCCGGGGTTCGAGCTGCACCGTGATCCCCACGTTCTGGTAGGTGAACGAGGTCAGCGGAACGATGTTGCCGCCCACGGTCTGGGAGGTGTTGAACGACACCGTCGGGATCGGCACCCGGTCACCGATCAGGATCTCCGCCTTCTCACCCTCGGTGACCCGCAGGGAAGGCTTGGCGATCGAACGGGTCTCGGAGTCGCTCTTGAGGAAGTTCAGCACCACGCTGGGGATCGGCCCGACCGACCAGTTGCCTTCCTGCTTGAGGCTGTCCAGGTTGTTCAGCGCGACGCCATCAGCTCCGGAGAAGGAGAGGCTGAGGGTCTTGCTCGACAGATCGAGTCCCAGCTGCTGGACCACCGAACGGTTGATCTCGAGCAGCTCGACGTCGATCAGCACCTCACCCTTGGACTTGTCGTTGGCCTGGATGATGCGGTCGGCGATGGCGACCTTGTCCGGCGTGTCCTTGATCGTCACCGAGTTGAGGTCGGTGTTCTCGGCGATCTGCCGGGACTGCAGCAGCGAACGCAGCAGAGTCACGACCTGCTTGGTATCGCCGTTACTCAGGTAGAAGGTGCGGATCACGTGATCTTCGTACTCCTGGCGCTTCTGCCGGGAGTCCGGGGCGATCAGCAGGGTGTGGGCGTCGACCACCTTGTAGAAGTTCTTGGTCTGCAGCATCAGGATGTCCAGCGCCTGCTCGACGGTGACGCTGCCGATATCGACGGTCAGGGGCTTATCCAGGTCGGTCTTCTCATCGAAGATGAAGTTGACCCCCGAGGCCTTGCTGATCGCCTCGAAGATCTTCTCCACCGGCTGGTCGATGAACTTGACCATGATCTCGATGTTGCCCTGGGGGTCGAGCTTCGGCGGGCCCAGCTGGCGGCGTGCCGCCGCGTCCTTGGCCTTCTGGATCTGGGACGGATCGTCCCGCAGTTTCTGCAGTTCCCGGGCCGCCCGCTCGAGCTCGGTCACGGCGTGCTGGTTGCCCGGGTTGAGCAGCAGGGTTTGCTGGAACTCGGCGATGGCCGCCTCGTACTGGCGGGCGCCGACCAGGCGCTTGCCCTTCTGGAAGTGCTCCGCCGAGGCCTTGAGCTTGGCCCGCTCGAGGGCGACGCTGTAGCGCGAGTTGCCCGGGTCCTTGTTGGCCGCCTTGGTCAACTCGATCACGGCCTGGTCCCAGTTGCCGCGCCGGCCGTACATCTCGCCGCGCCGGTACGACTGCTGCGCGGCGCATCCGACGATGAAACTCACCGCCACCAGGAGCGCGACCGCGCGAAGGAAACGATTCCTACTCACCAGCTTCCCCTTCTTCCGCAAGCCATTGCCATCTCGCCCGCCGCTCTAGCGGCGACGGCTCTGTCGAGGTTTGGAGCGACCCGCCCACCGGGCACTCGCATGATCCAGTTCCAGACGTTGGCTTCTGCCGGCGAAGGCGGCGTCGGCATAACCGAGCTCGACCTCCTCGTGCCCGAAGCCCTTGACCACGAAGTCCTGCTGCAAGGCCTCTCCCGCCCGGGCCAGGAGGAGTTCACCACCCGCCTCGAACACGCCGATCCGGCGATCGGCGGGGCCGAGGAAGCCGAGGTAGCGGAAGTTCGCCACCGGCGGGCCGGCGACGGCCGGCTTGACGGTCCTCTTGATCGGCTGGGGCGTCGCGACCCCGGCCGTCCCCCGGGAGGGCTTGACCGGCGGCGCAGGCGCGGCCGGCTGGGGCTGCAACGTACCCTGGCGGCCGGCGCTCGGCCGCGACGCGAAGCCGAATAAATCCCGCCCGGTCACCGAGACCTGCCCGGCGGACCGGTTCAATCCGTCGAGGAACACCACCGGTGCGTCCTCGGCGGGAACCGCCGAAGTTCCCACCGGGTACCCGATGCCGGATCCGCTCTCCGGCAGCTGGACGAGCAGCGCCGCCCCGGCGCACAGCGCCAGCAGCGTGACCAACCCGATCCGTTCCCGTCGACTCAGCATCTTCACTTCCCGTCGCTGTTCCCCGCCGCTCTAGCGGCGGCTCCGGCGGCTCTTCTTCGGACGCTTGCCGCCACTTCCGCCGGCGCCGGACGCCCGCTTGGAAGCGGCCCGATCCAGATCCAACTCGGTGGTCTTGTCGGCGAACTCCTCGTCGGTGAAGCCGAGGACCACCTTCTCGAAGCCGAATTCCTTGAGCACGAAGTCCTGCTGGATGGTGTCGCCGGCCTTGGCCAGCAACAGCTCGTCCCCGGCCTCGAACACGGCGATGCGGGATTCCAGCGGCCCGAGATGTCCGATGTACTTGAAGCTGGCGGTGGGGAGCACCGGACCCTTGGGCTTCGGCACCGTCCGCTTGCGCGCCTTGGCGATCTCCTGGTCCCGCTTCTGCTTCTCCTTAAGCGCGGCGTTCTTGGCCTCGAGGGCCTGCTGGGCCTCTCGCTTCTTGCGCCGGGCCGCGTCCAGCTCCGCCTGGCTCGGCGGACGCTTGCCGTACTTGAACAGGTCGCGGCCATTCTCACGATAGGAGGTCGAGTCCGAGGTGATCGAGGCCAGCATCACCACCGGCGCGTCGCCGGCCTTGCTGCCGCCCCCCTTGGTCTCGGCACCGGCCGGGGAGCCGCCCAGACCGCTGCCTCCCTGGCCGAAATACAGCATGCCCAGCAGTACCACGCCGAGAAGGCCCAGCATGATCTGCTCACGCTTGTTCAGCTTACGCATGATTCCCCCGCTGCCCCGTCATGTAGATCCCGTCGATCACGTGCGGCCCCGTGGTTTGTCGTCGCCGCCGCGGCGGGTCGAGCCCGCTTTCTTTTCACGCAGTTGCGGCGAATCGAAGTACGCCGCCACGGTGATATTCAGCTGCAGCATCACGCCGCCGTCCTTGCCCTGCTCCAGATCGACCCGCTCGATCACCAGGAACAGCTTCGAACTCTCCACCGCCTGGATGAAGCGGCGCAGGTTACCGTAACCGCCTTCCAGCGGCGCCGTCATGGCGAAGCGATCCAGCGCCTCGTTGAGCAGTTCGCTGTTCTCGTATTGAACCCGGGCCATGTCGACGCCGAACTGCTTGGCGATGCGGTCCATCTCCAGCTGGGCCTCGACCTGCTTGCTGCGCTTGGTCGAGAGCACCTGTTCACGCAGGTGCGCCAGGTCTTCCTCGGCCTTGACCAGCGCGCTGTAGTATCCCTCGCTCTCCTCGACCTGCTTCTTGCGGGCCTTCTCGGCGGTCAACCGCGGCAACTGCTCCTGCTCGAAGGCAGCGAGCTGCTTGGTCTTGGGCGAGACCAGACCGAGCCAGACTCCGGCGTTGATGAACAGCCAGACGCCGAGCACGATCAGGATGACCTTACCCGAACGGCGAATGTCGAACTTGCGCAGGGCGGCCATCACGCGCTCCCTTCGTTGCCTTCGGCCTTGGCCGAGGCGCTGGAGGCGTCATCGGCCTCGGCCGGCTTCTCGCCATCGCCATCCCCCTCGGCGGCGACCTCGTCCCCGGCCTCGGCGGCTGCGGCTTCCGCGGCGGCCTCCGCCTCGGGATCCACCGGATCCAGCGGGGGTTCGCCGAGGCCTTCGGTGCAATAGATCTCTTGCGGCGTTCCACGGGACTGCACCGCCTTGACGTTGCGGTCGTCGCAGGTGCCGTAGCCCGCCGGGAAGTAGAGGAACGCCAACTCGAAGGTCAGCTCCTCGGTGGCCGGGTCGGTGTTGACCCGCTGGGGCTCGACCTTGTCGAAGCGGGGATCCACCAGCAGCTCCCGCTGGAACTCGAGGAAGGCTTCCCGGTCCTTGGCGATACCCCGCACCCGCACGGGCACGGCCCCCTCGGGAATCGGGCTCTCATCCCGGCGGGTGGCCCGGGTGCGCTCGGAGGCCAGGAACACCGGACGCACCGAAGTCATGCGCACGTCGTAGGGCTGCACCCACTCGAGGATGTTGAACAACCGGGTCCAGGAGAAGGCCCGCCAGGAGATGACGTCGTTGGCCTTGTCGGTCTGGGTCTTGAGGGTCCGCAGGTTGAAGGAGCGGATGTCCTGCTGGGCCTTGCGGTCCCGGTCTTCCAGCAGCTTCATGCGCTGTTCGACATTGGCCACGCTGGCCTTGAGGTCGTCGTAGTTGGTGCTCGCGGTGCTGTAGGTCCGGTAGTTCCAGACGCTGAAGGCCAGCAGCAGCACCACCGCGAGCCCGTAGCCGGCCCACAGCAGGGTGTTGTTGCGGAACGGCCGCGAGGCGAGGTTGAGATCGAGGGACTGCACCGCCTACCTCCCCGCCGCCGCGCCGATGGCCGGGGCCATGCGCTGGCCGACCACCGGGTCGATGCGCATTCCCTCGACCATCTCCAGGGCCTTGGAGGGGTCGATCAACTCGACCCGTTCGATCTCGTGGCGTCCCAGGATCTCCTCGAGGGTGTCCAGCGACTGGGCGGTGCTGCGCACGAAGACCGTGCGGATGCCCTGGCCCTCCAGCTTCTCCCGGTAGTAGGAGAGCGACGTGGCGATCTCCCGGGACATCACGCTCTGCAGCAGGGCTTCGCTCTCGTCCCCGCCGGCGTAGGACTTACAGCGGTAGAAGATCAACCGGCCGTTGCGCACGATCAGCATCGAGAAGTAGGACGGGGTGCAGTTGAGCAGCGCCACATCCCCTTCCGCTGCCGAGGCGGTGGCGATCTCGTCCCGGCAGAGGTTGAACACGTTGGTGGTGGAGAGATCGACCAGGCCGACCTGGGCGCCGGAGTCGGCCAGGATCTGCTCGTACTGCTCGATCATGTACTTGCGCAGCAGGATCACCAGCACCGAGCAACCCTGCCCGTCGCCGCCCTCGAGCACCTGATAGGCCATCGAGGCCTCTTCCAGCCGGAAGGGCACCGCCCGCTTCATCTTGAAACGCACGATCTC
>CAZBZH010000105.1:0-8713 GCA_964496265.1 uncultured Acidobacteriota bacterium
CGTCGGCGCCGATCGCCTTCACGTCCTCGGGAGTCACGAAGCCGCGGCCCTTGAGCAGGGCGTGGGCCCGGGCGGCGGCGACCAGGCAGAGGGTCGCCCGCGGCGAGGCGCCGTACTGCAGCAGCCCCTCGAGGTCGAGCTGGTACTCCTTGGGCTCCCGGGTGGCGTGGATCAGGCGCACCACGTAGTCGCGAATCCGGTCGTCGACGTAGATGGGGTGCATCGCCTCGCGGACCCGCTCGATATCGTCGGTGGAGACCACCGCCTCGGCCCTGGGATCCCGGGAACCGCTCATCCGGTCGAGGATCTCCCGCTCCTCCTCCGGGGTCGGATAGTCGAGCTTGAGCTTCAGCATGAACCGGTCGAGCTGGGCTTCGGGCAACGGGTAGGTGCCCTCCTGCTCGATCGGGTTCTGGGTGGCCAACACGATGAACGGCGTGGGCAGCGGGTAGGTGGTGTCGCCCAGGGTGACCTGGCGCTCCTGCATCGCCTCGAGCAGCGCCGACTGCACCTTGGCCGGCGCGCGGTTGACCTCGTCCGCCAGCACGAAGTTGGCGAAGAGGGGCCCCTTGCGGGCCACGAAGCTGCCTTCCTTCTGGTTGTAGATCAACGTGCCGGTCAGGTCCGCAGGCAGCAGGTCCGGCGTGAACTGGACCCGCTGAAAGGAGGCCTGAACCGCCGAGGCCATGGTGCTGACGGCCAGGGTCTTGGCCAGCCCCGGCACCCCCTCGAGGAGCAGGTGTCCCCGGGTCAGGAGGCCGATCATCATTCTTTCGAGCAGGTAGCGCTGGCCGACGATGACCTTGCGGGTCTCGGCCAGAAGCCGTTCGATGACCTCGGACTCCCGCTGAACCCACTCGGTAACCGATTGAACGTCCTGAGACATCCTTCCGTCATCCCCCGTAGATCGTTGCTTCCAAAAGGTTTAGCCGACGTCGAATTCTAGAAGCGGGCCCCCGGGCTGTCAAACCCGCAACCCTGCATACGCCCGCGCCCCGGGAAAGACGCAGCCGCGTGGACGGAAGCTGGACGGAACCTATATTCGCCGTGCGGGCGGCGCCGGTCGCCGGGGAGGCCCTGTCTGTGCGCCCGCGGAGTGTCAGGGAGACTTGCAGAAGAAACTCGCAGCCTGGTTCCTGCTGGTGGCGTTGCTCTACGCCCTGGTCGGTATCGCCGTACCCCGCCTGCAGCCGGACCCGTTCTGGCAGGTGGTGCTGATCGGCTCGAGCTACGTAGTCATCGGCCTCGGCGTGTCCTGGCTCGTCTCCCACCTGCTGACCCGGCGGCTGACCGAACTGGCCCGCGCGGCCTCGGTCATCAGCCGCGGCGACCTGACCCGCGCGGTACGGATCAAGGGCGACGACGAGACCGCCCAACTGGCCCGCTCGTTCAGCATGATGAGCGAGAGCCTGCAGAATATCGTCCTCGAGGTCTCGAACGTCGCCGAGCAGATCAACGGATCGGCCCAGAGCCTGTCCTCCACGGCGACCGAGCTGAACCACACCACCGACGAGATTGCCGAGACCACCCGGCAGATCGCCGACGGAGCCGAACAGCAGGCCCGCCAGGTCGCCGGAACCTCCAGCACGACCCGGGAACTGGCCGACTCCATCGAGCGGGTGTCCGAGAGCGCCCGGTCGGTACTCCGCTCGGCCACCGAAGTCTCCTCGCGGACCTCGGGCGGCGTCGCCGACGTGCGCCGGGCCGAGGAGGGCATCCGCCGGCTGGAGATGAGCACCGAAGCCGCGGGTATGCAGGTCGCGGGCTTCCGCGCCAAGGCCAACGAGATCGCGAGCATCGTCAACTTCATCAGCTCCATCGCCCACCAGACTCACCTGCTGGCGATCAACGCGGCGATCGAGGCGGCCCGTGCCGGTGAAGAAGGCAAGGGCTTCGCGGTGGTGGCCGACGAAGTCAGCCGCCTGGCGGACAACGCCAGCGGATTCGCCGACAAGATCTCGAGTCTCAGCGACGAGATCATCGCCGGCTCGGAGCTGGTCGCAGGCGGCATCCGGGAGCGCATGGTCATCTCCAAGGAGCTGCGTGCGGTCATCCAGAGCACGACCCAGTCCCTGGAACAGATCCAGGAGTCCAGCCGGGACACCGCCGAACGCGCCGAGGAGATCAGCGGCCTGACCGAGTCTCAGCTCGGTGCCGCCTCCCGGGTCGTGGCCAGCCTGGAACAGATCTCCGGCATCGCCCACCTCAACGCCAAGGGCACCGAGGAGGCTTCGGACGCCACCGCCCAGCAGAACGAGTCGATGCGGCGCATGGCGGGCTCGGCTCACACCCTGGCCCAGACCTCCGACCAACTGCGGGACCTGATCGAGATCTTCAAGCTGCGCCAGAGGTCGCGATGAGCAGCGGCCGGGCCTTGTTGATCGGCCTGGACCGCAACCGCTACCGCATCGACGCCGCCGCCATCGACGGCCTCGTCCCCACCGGGTCGATCGTGCCGGTCCCGCGGGCGCCCCGCGGGGTCCTCGGACTGACCGAATGGCGCGGGCGCTTGCTGACCGTGATCGATCTGCCGTTGATCCTCGACGAGCACTCCTGCGGCGACGCGGCCTGCCTGGTGCGGTTGGCCGCCCCCCACGGCTCGACCGCTCTGTTCGTCCCCGGCCCGGTGAAGCTCGTCGACGACGGCGCCGAGATCCGCGAACTCGAGACCATCGACCCGGTCCGCCTCGTCGAGGCGATCGAACTGCGCCTGCGCTCCAGGCCGTTCCGCGGCAGCCGCGGCGTGGCCTAGCGGGTAGCCGCCATGGACATGTCCCGCTATCGCGCGCTGTTCCTCTCCGAGGCACGCGAGCACCTGCGCGCCGCCACCGAGCACGCCGGACAGCTCGAAGCCGAGGGCAACCCCGAAGCGCTGCGTTCCCTGTTCCGCCACGCTCATTCACTCAAGGGGATGGCGGCCACCATGGGGTACGAGGCGATGTCCGGCCTGGCCCACGCCGCCGAGGATCTGCTCGCCGCCCTGCGCGGCGGCGAAACCCCGCTCACTCCCGGGCTACGCGACCTGTTACGGGACTCGGTGGCCTGCATCGGCCGCATGGTCGAGGCGGTCGAGATGGAGCGGTCCCCGGAAGATCCGGGAGCCGAGGCACTCACCTGCCGGCTCAAGGAACACCTGACCCTGCCCGCGAGCACCGCCGCTGCCGCAGCGCCGATCGAGCCCGCCGCCTCGTCCGGCGCCGAACCGCAGCATCCCACGGGTTCCACGGTCTTCGACATCAGCCTGCGTTTGACCGGGGAGCGGGATAGCGGCGCCGGCGGGGTCGTGCGCCTGCTCTCCCGTGTCGGAGAACTGGGCCGGCTCGAGAGCGTCGAGAACGCGCTTACCTCCCTCGACGGCCCCGACTTCGACGGCAACCTCAGCCTGCGGGTGATCTCCGAGCTGGAGCGACCGGGCATCGAAGCCCGGCTCGGTAACATGCCCGGAGTCGCCGGATTCGAGATCCGGGAGCACCGTCGCAGTCCCGAACCCGAGGCGGAGAGCGAAGCCCACACCTGGATGCGGATCCGCGCCGACCTGCTCGACCACCAACTGGAAGACGCGGCGGAGCTGATGCTGCAACACAGCCGGCTCAGCGCCGCGCTCGGCGAACTCCCTCCCGAAGCGGCCCGTCATCTCGACCGGGTCGAACTGCTGGTGCGGCGGCTGTTCGGCAATGTGGTCGAGATGCGGCTGGTCCCGTTCGAATCGGTGGTTGAACAACTGGAGCACGGCACCCGCGAGCTGGCGGCGCGGTTGGGCAAGGAGGTCCAGCTCGACATTCCGGATACGAAGGTCCGGCTCGACCGTTCGCTGCTCGAGCGTCTGGTGGATCCGCTGCTGCACATCCTGCGCAACGCCGTGGACCACGGCATCGAACCGCCCGAGGCTCGCGAGGCGGCGGGGAAGCCGCGGCATGGACAGATCGCGATCCAGGTGGACCGGCGCGGCGACCAGGTGCGCATCCGGGTGCGCGACGATGGACGGGGTATCGACGGCGAACAGCTGCGGCGTCGCGCGGTGGAACAGGGACTGATGGCGCCTGACGATGCCGCGCGGCTCAGCCAGTCGGAGAGCTTGCTGCTGGTCACCCTTCCCGGCTTCTCCACCGCCGAGACCACCACCGAGGTTTCGGGGCGTGGCGTGGGCATGGACGCGGTGCGCCACCGGGTCGAGTCCCTCGGCGGGCGCTTCGATCTGCGCTCGGTCCCCGGCGAAGGCAGCGAGATGGAGATGAGCCTGCCGCTCAGCATGGCCGCGGTCCCCGCGCTGATGCTGCGCAGCGGGGAACGGCTGTTCGCCGTGCCCATCGCCTCGGTGGAACGGGGCGTCCGGCTCGAGGGCCCGCGGGGCCGGCCGGTCGCTCCCGGCGCCGACGACGACGGCGGTGCCCTGCCCCTGGTGGATCTGGCGGAACGGCTGGGGCTGCCCCCGTCGGACCGGGAAGACCCGGGCTGGGCCCTGGTCCTGCCGACCGAGGCGGGCTCCACCGGACTGATCGTCGACGAGTTGCTCGGGCGGCGGGAGCTGATCGTGCGCCCGCTGGAGGCGCCGCTCAAGGGCCTGCGGGAATACAGCGGCGCGGCGCTGCTCGAGGACGGACGGATCGCGCTGGTGCTGGACCCGGCGGAGTTGATCCCCACGGGTGCCGACCCCGCCGCCTAGCTGCCGGACTCCAGGTAGGGGAACACGAACTCGCGAATCGTGTCCTTGGGTGCGGCGCCGACCATCTGGTTCAGCACTCTGCCGTCGCGGACCACGAGCAGCGTCGGGATACTGCGGATCGCGTAGCGGTAGGCCAGCAGATCGCTCTCGTCCACGTTGACCCGGGCGATCAGCAGCCGCCCGTCGAACTCCCCCGCCAGCTCCCGCAGATGAGGCTCGATCACCTTGCAGGGCTGACACCAGCCGGCCCAGAAATCGACCAGCACCGGCAGCGCGGTGCGTTGCAGCCGGTCGTCGAAGGTGTCGTCGGTCAAATCGAGAAGCGCGCCGGAATCCATCGTGGACCTCGGGCCCGGCGTGAGCGTGATTCGGCCTGGTGGCCTCACGGTCCGGGACGGCAGGCAAGGTAGCAGGCTCCGGCCGCTTCGGCCCGGCGCGGCTGCCCCGGCAGCCTGCTACCATCGCCCCATGGGCTTGCGGGCCAGAAAGCGCTTCGGCCAGAACTTCCTGGCCGACCCGGGGATCGTGCGGCGCATCGTCGATGCCGCCGGCCTCTCCCCAACGGATCCGGTGCTGGAGATCGGCCCGGGCCGGGGCGCGATGACCGGCACCATCCTCGAGCGGGTCGAACGCGCCGCCGCCGTCGAACTCGACCGGGACCTGGTGGCACTGTTGCGCAACCATCCCTCGGCCGAACGGCTGGAGCTGTTCGAACAGGATGTGCTGAAGCTGGACTTCGCCGACGTCCAGCGCCGCCTGGGCAGCGAGGACCCCCTCGTGGTGCTGGGCAATCTGCCCTACAACATCTCCAAGCCGATCACCGCGCGGCTGCGAGCTCAGCGGCAGTCGGTAGCTCGCGCGGTGCTGATGTTCCAGAAGGAGGTGGCCGAACGCCTCGCCGCGCCTCCCGGAACCCGGGCCTACGGCCCGCTGACGATCCTGACCGGCACCTGGTTCGAGGTGCGGACCCTGTTCCACGTCTCGCCGGGGGCGTTCCGCCCGCGCCCCGAGGTCACCTCGACGGTCACCGGCTGGGAGGTGCGTGGCGATCCCCCGCTCGCCGACGAACTGGAGGCTGCCCTCGAAGCCTGCCTCCGCGGCTGCTTCGCCCGCCGGCGACAGACACTCTGGAACAACCTGCGCGCCGCCCTGGGAAGCGACCCCGCCCGCGCTCTGCTCGACGAGACCGGCCTGGACGGTTCGCTGCGCCCCGAGGCGCTGCCGCCCCGGGCCTACTACGCCCTCGCCGCCGGCTGGCCGGCACGGGACGAGCCTCGATGAGGGCGCGGCTCTTTCTCGCCGGGCTGATTCTGCTGGCGGCCGCCGCGGGATACGCCGCGACCCTCGATCACGGCTTCATCCAGGACGACCACCCGGTCCTGCGCTTGAACCCGATCGTGGAACGGGGAGACCTGGGCGAGATCTGGAGCACCGACTACTGGGCCGGTGTTCGCGGTGGAGACACCCGGCTCTACCGGCCGCTGACCCTGACCAGCTTCGCCTGGCAGGTCGGCGCCGACGGCGCCCTGAACACCCGTTGGGCCCACGGGGCCAACCTGCTGTTCCACGGACTTTGCGCCCTGCTCCTGGCGCTCTACGGCCTGCGCCTCGGACTCGGCCTCCCCGGTTCCGCGGCCGCCGGACTGCTCTTCGCCCTCCACCCGATTCACGTCGCGGCGGTGGCGCCACTGACCGGACGGTCCGAGTTGCTGGCGCTGATGTTCGGACTGGCCGCGCTGCTGGCCGCGGAGCGGGCCCGCGAGGCCCAGGGGCCCGCCGTACACCGCGACGCCTGGCTCGGCGCCCTGGCGCTGTTCCTGGCTCTGGCGGCCAAGGAGATCGCCATCGTGGTGCCCGGCCTGGCCCTGATCCGGCTCTGGCCCGAGCGTCCGCGGAAGCAGGCACTGCCCTGGTTGGCGGCGCGGATCGGCCCCCTCGCCCTGGCCGCGGCGGCGCATCTGGCCCTGCGGCTCTGGGTCATCGGCTCGATCGGCGGTCAGTCCCCGCCCCTGTCCGACAACTTCCTGGCGGGAATGACCTGGTTCGAGTCCTTGCCGACCCGGCTGGCCCTGGCCGCCCACGCCCTGGAGCGCCTGATCTGGCCCGCGGCCCTCTCCGCCGACTATTCGGGCAACGTCATCCCGACCGAGAACGGACTGTTCGCCCTTCGCCCTTTGCTCGGCCTGGTGCTGCTGTCGCTGGCGGCCGTCGCCGTCGCCCGCGGCATGGGGCGCAAGGTCGACGAGGATCGCCGGCGGCTCGGGGTCGCCGCGGGGTTGTTCCTGCTGCCCTGGTTGCTCGCCGGAAACCTGCTGCTGCTGATCGGCGTGATCTTCGCCGAGCGCCTGCTCTACTTCCCGTCGGCGGGTTTCTGCCTGCTGCTCGGCGTCGGGCTCGACCTGCTGCAGAGGCGGCTTCCCCTGCCCTCCAACGCGGCACGGCAGGCTGTGGTCTGGGGGCTGGTCGCGCTGCTCTCCCTCGTCGGCCTGTCCCGCACCCGCAGCGAAGTGCCCTACTGGCAGGACGAGGAGACGTTGTTTCAGCGGGCGACGGTGACCACGCCCGACAGCCCCCGGGCCCACTTCACCCTGGCCAAGATCCGCCTGCGCAACCAGCAGGATGAACAGGCCCGGCAGGGTTTCCTGCGGGCGGTCGAGCTGTGGCCCAGGTTCTCCTCGGCCTGGTACGAGATCGGCCTGATTCACGCCCGCCGGAACGAGATGGACCCGGCGATCGAGCACTTCGAACGGGCGCTCGAGGTACGTCCCGAACACAGCAAGGCCCGCCTGGGCCTGGGCCAGGCGCTGCACCGCAAGGGCCGGCTCGCCGAGGCGGAACAGCAGTTGGTGGAAACCCTGCGACGCAACCCGGCCGAGATCGCCGCCGCCGCCGAGTTGGGTCACGTGCTGCTCGACGCCGGGCGCTACGAGGACGCCGCGAACATCTACCGCCAGGCGATCGCCAACGGCCGGGAAGACCTGCGACCCGCCCTCGAAGAGGCCCTGCGACGACTCGGGCGCTGACCCGCCGCCGATCCTGATAAGATGTTGCTGCGGCGCCGGTTGGGCGCCGCACTTTCGATGGGGCACCCAGTTTGTCGACCGCTTCTCCGGACCACCTCGAGTTGATCCCCCTTGGCGGGCTCGGTGAGTTCGGCATGAACCTGATGGTGCTGCGCCACGGCACCGACTGCCTGATCCTCGACGCGGGCATGATGTTCCCCGGCGCCGAGCACCACGGCATCGACGTCATCATCCCCGACCTCTCCTTTCTCGAGAGCTGCGGCACGATCCACGGCCTGGTGCTGACCCACGCCCACGAAGACCACGTCGGCTGCGTGCCCTGGTTGGTCGACCGCCACCCGGTGCCGGTGCACGGCAGCCCCTACACCCTGGCCCTCGTCGGCCACCGGTTGAAGGAACGGGGCATCGATGCGGATCTGCAGACCTTCGATGCGGGCGGCGATCGCTTCAAGGTCGGGCCGTTCGAGGTCGAGACCCTGCCGGTCGCCCACTCGATTCCCCAGACCTCGATGCTCGCGGTCCGCACTCCGGTGGGCATGGTCGTGCACACCGCCGACTTCAAGCTCGACCCCGATCCTCTGGACGGCGTGGGTGCCGACTTCAAGCGACTGAAGGAGCTGGGCGACGAAGGGGTGCTGGTGCTGCTCTCCGACAGCACCAACGCCGATCGTCCAGGCTTCACCCCCGGTGAACGGACCGTGGGGCCGGGGCTGCGCAAGGCGATCGCCGGCGCCCGGGGCCGCGTCCTGGTCACGACCTTCGCCAGCAACCTGCACCGTATCCGCCAGATCGCCGAGGCGGCCCGCTACCACCAGTGCCAGGTCGCCTTGATCGGCACCTCGATGCAGAATCAGGCCGAGATCGCCGAGCGCCTGGGCCTGTTGAACTTCCCGGCAGGTCATCGCATCCCGCCCGAGCGGGTGATGAACCAGCGGGCCGACCGGGTCCTAGTCATCGCCACCGGCTCCCAGGGGTCACCGATGTCCGCCCTCGCCCGCCTGGCCCTGGGCCGCCGCCGCGACATCAA
>CAZBZH010000105.1:8723-10500 GCA_964496265.1 uncultured Acidobacteriota bacterium
GCTCCAGGACGGCGACCGGGTGATTCACTCCGCCCGGATCATTCCGGGCAACGAGAAGAGCATCAACCGCATGATCAACCACCTGATGCGCCGAGGCGCCGAGGTGGTCACCGCGGCCGACGCCCACGTGCACGTGTCGGGACACCCCTCGAGCGAGGAGCTGCTGCTGCTGCTCAACCTGCTGCGCCCCCGGCATCTGCTGCCGGTCCATGGCGAGTACCGGCAGCTCTCGAGCCACGCCCGCCTCGCCGCCGACGCCGGCATGGCGCCGGAGAACATCGTGATCGCCGATTCCGGCGACGTGATCGTCGTCTCGGAGAACGAGTTCGCCGTGCGGGATCACGTCCACGTGGGGCACGTGTTCATCGACGCGACGCTGGAGCAGGTCGAACACTCGGTGCTGCGGGATCGCCGGCGCATCGCCGGAGACGGCGTGGTCGTCCCCGTCGTCCCCGTCGACCGGGACAGCGGCACCCTGGGCACCCCCGAACTGATCGCCTGCGGCTTCGTCACCGACGACGACGAGCGCGGCCTGATGGAGGACGCCCGCCGCGTCGTGGTGGAATCCCTGGAGGACGCCACCGCGGAAGAACGGAGCGACGACGGCGTGCTCAAGACCCGGGTCCAGACCGAACTCAAGCGTTATCTGAAGAAGCGGGTTTCCCGCCGCCCGCTGATCATTCCGGTCATCGTGGAGTCCTGAATCGATGAACCTCAGCCTCGCTCGACTACGGGACAGCCAGCGCGCCCAGGAGATCCTGGGCCTGGTGCTGTTGGCGCTGTCCGTGCTCAGTCTGCTCTCGGTGGCCTCCTACACCCGGGACGATCCCAACTGGTTCCACTCGGGGGGTGCGGCCCAGACGAGCAACTGGATCGGCGCCTTCGGTGCCAACTGGTCCGAGGCGCTGTTGCAACTCTTCGGCGTGGTCGCCTTCGCCGTGCCCCCGGTGTTGCTCTTCCTCGGCTGGGCCCAGTTCCGCCATCGTGAAGAACCGACCCCGTGGCTGCGCTTCGCCGGCCACGGCCTGTTGACCCTGACCCTGGCTGCCCTGCTCGACCTGCTGTTCGGCACCATCGCCTACGGTGGCGAGCAGTTCGCCCCGGGCGGCGCGCTGGGCCGCTGGGTTGCCGGCGCCATGGTATCGGTGCTCAACCGCACCGGCGCGATCCTGGTCGTGCTGCTGATGATCGCTTCGACCATCGTGCTGGTGACCCGCTTCTCCTTCAGCTACGCCGCCGACGTGCTGTCCGAGGGTGCGGCCGGAGTCGCCGGCAGCGCCGGCGCCTCGGTCAAGGACTGGTGGCAGAGCGGCCGCAACAAACCGAAGAAGAGCGTCTCCAAACGCAAGGCGGCCGCCAAACGGCCGGAGCCCGAGCCGGACGACGAGGAGTACGACGAGGAGGAGGTCGAGGAACGGCCCGAACCCAACCGGGCGAGTATCCCGGTGCCGCCGACCCTCTCGGGCGACGCCGAGGTCTCTCCCGCCCCGGCGCCTGCGCCTCCCCGCGCACAGCCCGCCGGCCCGCCCCGGGTCGAGAAGCGGACGACCGGTGCCACGCCGCGCAAGCCGCGCCAGACCGCGCTGCCGCTGGAGCCAAAGAGCGGCGAGTATGCCCTGCCCGGGCTTGATCTGCTCAACGAGCCGAAGGCCCAGGATGTGGACAACGAGGCGGAACTGCTGGGGCGCGCTCAGCAGCTCACCGAGAAGGTCCACACCTTCAACGTCGACGGCCGCGGCGACGCCCTCCAGCCGCGCCCGGTGGCCACGCCCCTCGA
>CAZBZH010000106.1:0-10453 GCA_964496265.1 uncultured Acidobacteriota bacterium
AGTTCATCCGGCGTAATGCGCTCGCGACCGTTACCGCATCGCTGGCCGTTCTCACCATCGCATCGCTGGTGGCGTTCTACACCATCCAGGTCACCCGTGAGCGCCAGCCCGACCACCGAGCGGCGATTCCAGCGGTCCCGCAGGGCGTCTCCCAGCAGGTTGAGGCCGACCACCGTCAGCACGATCGCCACCCCGGGGAAGGTCGAGATCCACCAGGCGTCGGCGAGACTGCTGCGTCCCGCCGAGACCAGATTGCCCCAGGAGGCATCGGGGGGCTGAACGCCCAGTCCGAGGAAGGAGAGGGTGGCCTCGAGCAGGATCGTCTCACCGACCCGCAGGGTCGCCTCGACCAGTAGCGGGGGCAGCGCGCCGGGGAGCAGATGCCGCAGGGCCACCTGGAGCGGCCCGGCGCCGGAGGCCCGGGCAGCCTCGACGAAGCCCCGTTCCTTCAGGCTCCATACCTGGCCCCGCACCAGTCTCGCCGCGGCCATCCACGAGGTGATCCCCAGGGCGACCACGGTGACGCCGAAGCCGGTGCCGAACACCGCGACCAGCAACAGCACGAGGAACAGTCGCGGCACTGCGAGGACGATGTCGGTGAAGCGCATCAGCACGCCGTCGGCCAGCCCTCCGGCCGCGCCGGCGGTCAGTCCGATCAGGAGGCCGAGCAGGATCGCGAGGGTGGCCGCCAGGACGGCGACCCACAGCGAGACCCGCGCCCCCCAGATCAGGCGGCTGGCCAGGTCCCGGCCGAACTGGTCGGTGCCGAACAGGAACAACGGGCGGGTGTGCCAGTCGTCGGGTGAGGGCCCGGCGAGTTCTTCGACGGTCAGTTGCTTCCAGCTCGTCGCGCGCCGGTAGCGCACACCGCCGTCCTCGGTGGGTTCGATCTCCCGGGCGAAGACGCGGCTGCCGTCGGACAGGGTGATCGCGTCGATCCGGCTCAGCGGAGCCAGATCGCGCAGCACCAGGATGTCCTCCTGGGCATCGGGATCCCGCAGTCCCATCCAGGGTGCGAGCAACGCGACCAGCGCAAGCGGCAGGAGCAGTGCCACGGCGCCGCGGATGCGCCGGTCGTTCATGATGCGCCGCGACCCAGGCGGACTCTCGGGTCCACCATGCAGGTGCCGACGTCGGCCAGCAGGCTGCCGGCGACGACGAGGGTGGTGGCCAGAATCGAGCAGGCCTGCAGCAGGGGATAGTCCTCGGCGCGGATCGCATCGAACGCCAGCCGTCCCATGCCGGGCAGGCTGAAGACGACCTCGACGACCAGCGAACCGGAGACCAGGACCGGCAGGGTCAGCCCGAGGATCTGGAGCAGCGGAACGGCGGAGTGTCTCAGGGCGTGGGTCAACACCCGAAGGAAGCCGGCGCCCCGGGCGCGGGTCGCCCGGGAGAATTCTTCGGCGAGGCTCTCCAGCAGGCCGCTACGCACGAAGCGGCTCATGGCGGCGGCGCTGCCCAGGCCGAGGACCAGTCCGGGCAGCGTCAGGTGCCACAGCCGATCCAGGAACCGGGCCAGCGGAGTCATTCGCGGCGCGTCGACGCTCTCCAGGCCGCCCGAGGGAAACAGGCCGAGCCACAGGCCGAACACCAGGATCGCCATCAGCCCCAGCCAGAACGTGGGCATGGCATAGAGGGCGAGCGCGCCGGCGGTCAGCCACTGATCGCCCGCCCGGTTGCGTCTCAGCGTTGAGATCACCCCGAGGCCCAGTCCGACGATCAGATTGACGCCGATCGCGATCGCGGCCAGGGCCAGGGTTGCGGGGAGCGCGTCCTCGAGACAGTTCGTCACCGGGCGTTGGCGGGAGATCGAGGTGCCCAGATCGCCGCGGGCGACGTTCCAGACCCAGGTTCCCAGCCGCTCGTACCAGCTGCAGTCGGCGCACATCCATTCGCCGCCCCGGGCCGGACTCGCCGAGGGATCGCCCCAGCCCATGCGCGACATGGCGTCGCCGGGCATCAATTCCAGCAGCAGGAAGTTCAGGAGCACCACGCTGACGATGACCAGGGCTCCGACGGCAGCCCGGCGCAGGATGTAGCGCAGCATCTACTCGAGCCAGGCCCGATCCAGGGGTGCCAGCGGGTCCGCGGCGTCGAAACGGGCCAGGCCGCGCAACTGGCGGCGGCTGATTCCGATCCGGTCGGCACGGAACAGGAAGGTGTAGGGCTGATCCCGGTGCAGCAGTTGCTGGATCTGGTCGAGGAGCGGCTTCGCCTCTTCGCGGCTCTCGGAGCCGTAGGCCCGGTCGAGCAGATCGTTCATCTCAGCGGAGTCGTAGCCGGTCAGGTTGTTCTCGCCGGGACGGTGAGAGGCGAACAGCGATTCGATGTCCACCTTGCCGGTGAATGTCCAGCCGAGGATCATCGCGTCGTAGTCGAAAGCGCGGACCCGCTCGACCAGGGCGCCCATATCCAGCGGAACGACCCGCAGGTCGATGCCGGCCTTCTTGAACTGGGCCTGGGCGGCGATCAGCACCGGCTCGCGGCGATCGTTACCCGCCTGGACCATGGCCTCGATGGTCAGGGGTTCACCGTTCTTCTGCCGAACGCCGCCGTCGGCGGGCAGCTTCCAACCCAGTTGGTCGAGTAGCCGGCCCGCTTCGGCGGGGTCGTAGGGCCAGGGCTCGAGGGTGCGGTCATGCTCCCAGGTTCCGGCGGGGAACGGCCCGGCGACGACGGTGCCCTTGCCGTAGAGCAGTTCCTCGACCAGGGCTTCCCGGTCGAGGGCCAGGGTCATCGCCTGACGAAAGCGGCGGTCGTCGAAGGGAGCGCGTTTGGCATTCCAGGCGATGAACTCGAAGCCGCTGCTGGGAAACTCGACGACGTTCAGTTCGGGATTGTCGATCAACGGTTGGGCCAGGCGGCCGGAAAGGCCGTCGGCGTAGTGCATCTCGCCGGAGCGCACCTGGGTCACCATGTTGCTCCGTTCGGGGACGATGCGCAGCAACACCTCATCGAGATAGGGAGCGGGCCCGAAGTACTCGGGGTTACGTTCGAAGCGCAGGCTGTCGCCGGCGCGGTACTCGACGAGCCTGAACGGTCCACCGCTGACGCCGGGGCGAGTCCAGTCGTGCTGCTTCCAACTGGAGAGCGGCACCTTGCTGAATTCGTGCTCCGGCAGGATCAGCCCGTCGATGGTGTCCTCGAACTGGTAGGGGGTGCGCTTGTCGTAGTGGAAGACCACCGTTCGCGGGTCCACGACCTCGACATCCCGGATGGTGTCCTTGGTCGCGGCGCTGGTCCATTCGACCTCGGGGGAGATCTGAACGGTCCAGGTGTAGCGGACGTCCGCTGCGGTGATCGGCTTGCCGTCGCTCCAGCGCGCGTCGGCCAGCCGGAACGTGCCGGTCAGGCCGTCCTCGGAGAAGCTCCAGGACTCGGCCAGTCCGGGGCGGTGTCCGCCGGGGCTGCCGGGGTCCTTGTAGGCCAGAGCCGGGTAGAGGCGCTGCTGCGCTCCCCGAGCCGCGGTACTCATCCCGAGGTAGGGGTTGAAGTTCTTCGGGTCGGTGATGCCGCCGACGACCGCGGTGCCTCCGGAACGAGGCTCCGTCGCCGCGCTCGGTTCGGGGGCGGCCTCTTCGGATCCGCCTCCGCAGGCGGCGAACAGCAACAGCGAGAACAGGGCAAGGGCTGCCCATCCCCTCAGGGTCATCATCCGGTACCTCTCCACGGCCATCCCGTGAATAACCTAATGCCTGGCACCTTTGGCGGGCATACCAAAATCGTAATCCGGGGGAAGTATCAGTCCCCGCGCTCGATTCGCTGCCGCTCGATCTGGACCAAAGGCACCTTTTCACCCTGATCGATGCCCGGACAGAACTCCCGCAGCTTCTTCCAGCTGGTCCGGTTGCGCAGGTTCTCGTTCCAGAAGGGGAAGGTCCGGCACTGGACCGGCCGCACCGGATAGACCGTGCACCGCTTCTCCTGGAGGAACGGGCAGTCCGGTTCGTCCATCCGCAGGACCCGGTAGCCCTCGTCGAGCACGGTGTAGTCCTGCTCGAACCGGGCACGGGTCAGGCCGAGGTGCTCGGCCATGGCCGCGATCTCATCGCTCTCGAGATAGACGTAGGCGTAGTCGCCGTGGTTGGTGCAGCAGGCGCCGCAGTCCGGCTGGCATTCGAAGCGCAGACCGTCGGCGTACCATTTCGGTTTGTCGGCTGATCCCCGGGGCATCGAGCGGGAGTATACCCCAGCCTGAACCGGCAGCGATCGGGTCAGGCCGCCGGGGAACCGCTGCCCGGGAGGGAGATGACGAAGCGCGTGCCGTGACCGGGCCGGCTGCTGACCTCGATGCTTCCCGAATGAGCCTCGACCGAACGCTGCACGATGGCCAGGCCGAGGCCGGTGCCCGACGACTTGGTCGAGAAGTAGGGCTCGAACAGGCGCTTGCGTACCTCGGGGTCGAGGCCGGTGCCGGTGTCCTCGACGGTGAGACGCACCTCGCGGGTTGCGGCGACGTGGTCCACCGAGACGGTCAGCGTGCCCCCGTCGGGCATGGCCTGGAGCGCGTTCTCGATCAGGTTGATCACCGCCCGGCCCAGCACCCGGCGATCGATGCGGATCGGCGGCACCTCGGCGTAGCGTTCCTCGATCTCGATGCCCGGCGGATGCGACGCGCGGTAGGGACCGACCACCTCCCGCATGAAGGCCACGGCGTCGGCGGACTCGGGAACCAGCACCGGCAGCTTGGCGTAGGTCGAGAATTCGCCGGCGATCTCCCGCAGCGCGCGCACCTGTTTGAACACCGTGTCGATACAGGATTCGAGCTGCGGCGCGGGGAGCACGCCGCGGTCCCGCAGGATGCGCTGCAGGTGTTCGGTGGAGAGCTGAATCGGTGTCAGCGGGTTCTTGATCTCGTGGGCGATGGCCCGGGCCATCTCGGCCCAGGCGGTGAGCTGGTTGCTGCGCATCAGCTCGGTCACGTCGTCCATCATCAGCAGGGACCCGGTGGCCGCTCCGCGAGGGTCGGGGAGTTCGACCTGCATCACCCGCAGGCGGCGGGTCTGGCCGTCGCCGGCCGACAGGTCGACATCCCGGGGTTCGTCCCCCCGGGATGGGCGTTCCAGCGCCTCGACCAGCGGCGCCAGGACCTCTTCGCGGCCCAGGGTGCGGGTCAGGTGTTGTCCCGGAACGAGCTGTTCGGTTTGCAGCCCGAGCAGGGCGGTCAGCGCCGGGTTGATCGTGACGATCCGGCCCTCGGCGTCGGTCGAGACCACGCCGGTCGTGGCGTGGCCCAGCAGCGTCTCCATGTAGTCGCGGCGATACTCCAGGTCGGCACGTTGGGCGGCCAGGGCCGAGGCCATGGTATTGAAGCCGTCGACCAGATCGGCGACCTCGTCCTGGCTGCGGGTGCTCAGCCGGGTGCGGTAGTCCCCGGCGGCGATGCTGCTGGTGGCGCCGACCAGATCGCGTACCGGCCGGGCCACCGAGCGGGCCAGGACCGCGGCGCTGAGGATGACCAGGCCGATCATCGCCACGGTGACCAGCAGCAGCACCTCGAGAACCCGGTCCACGTCCCGGTTGACGGTCTGTTCTTCGAGCACCCGGGGCACGGCCACCACCAGGGAGCCCTGGATCCAGGGGGCGCGCACCGGCGCGTAGGCGACCTGCATCTCGGCGGAACCCAGCGGTTGATTCAGCACCAGGTAGGGCAGTCCCTGGCGCACCATCTGATCCTGTACGTCACCGTGGAGCCGGCGGGTCAGGAGTCCCGAGTCGAACAACTCGCGCTTGGACGAGGCCTCCAGCCGTCCATCCCGGTAGACGTGGATATCCGCCTCGACCAGCCAGCGCAGGCCGTAGAGGATGTCGTCGTCGAGCAGGCCCTCGTCGACGATCCGCGGGAGGTCCGCGCCGTTGTCATCGATCGAGCTCCGGGCGCCGGCCAGGTAGTCCTCGACGGCGCGCTGGGCGACACTCGCCGACTGCACCGCCGATTCCCCCAGCGCCGCCAGCCCGCGGCTCTCGATGTAGCCGCGGACGAACAGCGACAGCCCGAGCAGCGGCACGCCGGCGGCGAGTAGAAGGGTCGCCGCGAGCTTGCGATAGAACGAGCCGCGAATGGCCCGGGACAGTTGCATCGGTCCGTCGCGGCGGAACAGATTGGCCAGCAGAAAAAGGAGCGTCAGCAGCCCGAGGCTGACCAGCACCAGCCGAATCAGGGCGCCCAGCCATTCGATCGGCGTGCGGGCCCGCAGCATCAACAGGTGCAGCGAATCGCCGTCGAGCAGCGGCAGCCCGATGTAGCTCTCGCCGGCGGCGAGGACTCGTACGGTGCCGTCCCGGGCGGCGGCCATCTCCAATTCCCGGGTCAGGGTCGGCGGTTGATCCACGGTGCGATAGAGCACCGTGCCGCGTCGGTCATAGAGCACGTAGGCCGGGCTGGACCAGGCCTGGCGTTCGACGCCGGCGCCCGTCCCGCTGCCCAGGGCGGCCAGATAGGGTTGGCTTGTCGGGATGAAGGGCAGATTCGAGGGGGCGTCGAGGATATGGCCGACGACGGCGCCGACGGCGTGGCCGTCGCGGATCACCGGAGCCTCGGCGTGAAGTACCAGCTGTTGCTGCGCGCCCTTGCCCAGATCTTCGCGGTGAAGCTCGGGGGACAGCGGCATCGTGGCCGGGTCCAGCCGGTTCTCCTTGTCGAAGGCGGGTAGATCGAACCCGAAGTGGCTGACCCGGTCGCCGCCGATGTTGTGCAGATCCAGCGACGACTTGTAGCCCACCTGGTACAGATCGCTCTGCAGCCACAGCTCGTAAGCCTGAAAGCGGGAATCGCGGCTGCGCCCCCGGGGGCGCTCGCTAGCGCCCAGGGAGTCGGCGACCTGGCGCACCGCCGAGATCAGCGTGACCCGCCGGTGGTCCGCCTGGCCCAGGACCTGGGGGCCGAACTCGCTGCGCAGGCGTTCGATGGCCAGTTGCTGGTCGAGGGCGTGAAGCTGCGTGATCCCCATGATCGCCAGCGGCAGGATCGCGACGGCGACCACCACCCGGTGCGGGCGTACCGCCGCCGGGCTGTCTCCGCCGCGCAACAGGCTCCACGCCGCCCCCCACAGTTCGGCGGCGCCCAGCAGGACCAGGGACCAGCCGAGCAGCAACAGCGCCGGGCCGTCGTAGCGGGCGAGGTTCCCCAGCTCCAACAGCGGCACGCGGGCGTCGACGGCCAGGGCGTGGGTCATCCCGTAGAGGGCACCGGTCGCCAGCACCGCGCCGACGGTGACCAGCAGCGCCGCGCTGGGCTTGCGCGCGCGGGCCAGGGAGCCGGCGAACACCCGAACCGCCAGAGCGGCGAAGTAGATCGTGAGCGCGGTCCACAGCAGATCCAGCGGCGATCCGAGTAGACGCCCGAAGTCCGCCGAGCCGAACAGGCTGGAGGAGCCCAGCTCTCGCGGAAAAAGGCGGATCGAGGCCTTGGTCGCGAGCAGCCCCTGGCGTACCAGGACCAGGGTCAAAAGCGCGGCCAGGAAGCCCGCCGGGCTGCGGCACAGATGGCTCCAGCGGAACAACACCAGCGGCAGGACCGCGAGCAGCAGCGCGGCCAAGGCCCTGCCGTTACGTTCCAGATCCGAAGCACGGCGCTCCGGCGTGATCGCCTGGATCTCGGCGCGCCCGAGGATCACTCCCTCGGCGCTGCGCAGCAGGACCCGGGGCGGATCTCCACTCTCCAGTTCGGCGGCCAGACGCCGGCCGTCCCGTTCCCGCACCGCCGGTTCGGCCAGCCCCGGGCCGTAGAGCGCCCGGGTATCGAGAAACTCGACGTCGACGATCGCCCGGGGATCCAGCGCCGGGTCGGCCAGGTCGAGAAAGTTCATGTCCGCGGCGCGGGAGTCGATGGCGAAGCTGGCCAGTGCCCGCAGGCCCAGCTTGTTCGGTCCGACACAGGCGATCAAACGGGTTCGAATCCCGTCCTGACGGATGATCCAGGTGGGTGGGTTCGGGGCGAGCAACGCCGGCGCCGGATCGACCGGCGTACGCCACCACTCCACCGGGTTCCCGTCGGGGTCGAACAGGCCGATCCCCTCGACCGCGCCTTCCAGCCGCTCCAGACGGGCATCGGCGGCGGCGTCCCAGGTGGCGCCGTCGAGGGCGGCCTCGGCCACCGCCCGGGCCTCCTCCAGCATGCTCTCGAAGGCGGCCGAGAGGGGGCGGGCCAACTCGGCCTGGGTCGGAGTCTCCTGACCCCGGGCGACGAACGCCCGCACCTGGGCCGCGCCCCAGAGGAGCAGGGGCAGGCCGACCAGCAGGGCGACCCGCCGCCAGAGACCGGCGGAGCCGTCCCGGGCCCCGCTCATGGGGAGAGTTCCCGGATCTCCCGTAGTTGCCAGCTCTCTCCGTCGGAACGGAAGGCGAGGTGAATCTCGACCCGGGCCCGCCGTCCGCGGCGGTCGATCAGCGAGGCTTCACCGTGAACCAGGGCCAGCGATCCCTCGCACTCGAGGCGCAAGATCTCGAAGGCGCGCACCGTGCCCTGGGCGAGGAAGTCGCCGAGCAGCGCTTCGACCTGATGGGGGCTGAAGTGCCCGCGTTCGGGGCCCAGGCGGTCGAGGGTCAGCTGAATCTTGCCCTCGGAGGGAAGGAGCGGCCGAATCGAAGATGCGTCGGCGCCGGTCAGCGCCGACCCGAATGTGAGGGCGGCCTGCCGGGCTTCGTGCTCTGTATTGCCGCCGAGCACCGGGCCGAGCGGCATTGCGAGCAGGAGCATCAGGCAAGGCCACCAGATCCGTCGCCTCGAGCGATCCATCGCCAACCGAGAATAGTGTTGCGCTCTGCGGGCTGTCAAACCGGCGCCGCGGAGGCTCGAGCTCGCTGGATCGTGGCCAAAAAAACAACGGCCCGGCGTCGCTTTCGCGACGTCGGGCCGCCGGAGTCGGGGGGGAGTGCAAGAATCTATGGGCCGGTGGAGCCTCATAGCGACCAGTGGCACTCCGCTGCCAGCGCTCCCTCGAAAGACCGAGGATCGATCGGATCGCAGGAGGGGGTTCTCTACCGTTCTCAAGCAAACGAAGAACGTTGTCCGCTCTCTCCTACGGCCCCTCTCGGGTTCGCCGTTGCCTGCCCCCCTATAGAGCAACTGCTGTGCCAGTTTCGTAATCAAAGCTCGACTTTTTCGTTAAGTCGCCTTTTGACAATGCTTTAGGGTTTGAGTGTCGCTCCGGGGGAGGTCCTGAGGGCCGCTGGGGACCGTTGCACGTTGCACAGGTGGACGGCACCTGTTGCAGCTTGCAACGGTTTCGGCTCAGATCCCGTAGCGCTTCAGCTTGCGGAACAGGGTGGCCCGGTTGATTCCGAGCAGTTCCGCGGCCTTGGTCTTGTTGCCGCCGGCCGACTCCAGCGCTTTCTGGATCTGGCGGCGCTCCAACTCCTCGAGGCTGACCACCGAACGATCGTCCTGGGCCGGTGCCGGCGCCCCGGGGCGGGAGCTCGGCAGGTCGGCGTAGCGGGCGACGTCCTTGACGGTGATGACCTTGCCCTTGGCGAAGGTCGCGACCCGCATCAGCTGGTGCTGCAGCTCACGGACGTTTCCCGGCCACTGGTGCTGTCGCAGCGCCTTGAGAGCGGCAGGCTCGAGTTCCAGCGGGTCGATGCCTTCCTCCTCGGCCTGGCGGGCCAGGAAGTGATCGATCAACAGCGGCACGTCGTCGAGCCGCTGGCGCAGCGGAGGCACGTCGACCCTGCCGACGTTGACCCGGTAGTAGAGATCCTCACGGAACCCACCCTCGGCGATCATCGCCGGCAGGTCCCGGTGGGTCGCGCAGACGATGCGCACGTCGATCTGGCTGGGCGTCTTGCCGCCCACCGGCATCACCTCGCCGCGCTCGATGGCCCGCAGGAGTTTGGCCTGCATCGCCTGGCCCATCTCGCCGATCTCGTCGAGGAACAGCGTGCCGCCGTCGGCCAGCTCGAAGTAGCCCGGCTTGTCCCGGTCGGCGCCGGTGAACGCTCCCTTGCGGTCGGCGCCGCGGTCAGCGAGACACTGCCGAACAGCTCGCTCTCCAGCAGTGTCTCGCTGACCGCGGCGCAGTTCACCGTGAAGAACGGACCGCTGTTGCGATCGCTCTTGGTGTGAAGCGCCCGGGCGATCAACTCCTTGCCGGTCCCGGACTCGCCGATGATCAGCACCGGCAGGCGCTTGGGCGCCAGCCGCTCGATCACGTGGTAGACCCGCTGCATCACCGGGGAGCCGCCGATGATGTCCTCGAAGCGGTAGCGCATCTCGATGCTGGTGCGGCTGAACGACAGCGCCTCCCGCACCTCCGCGAGTTCGTCCCGCTGGGCCGCGATGGTCTTCTGGAGTTCGCGATTGAGGCGGTCGACGCTCTGTTTCTGTTCGGCCAGCCGTTCGAGCAGCGCCGCGTGGCCCAGTGCCAGGGCGACCTGGACCGCAAGCCTTCCTACCAGGTCTTCCTGTTCGGCGGAGAAACTGCGCCGGCTCATGCGGGTGTCCAGGTAGAGG
>CAZBZH010000107.1:0-10420 GCA_964496265.1 uncultured Acidobacteriota bacterium
TGGCGGCGTCGAGACGCAACAGGGCGTAGGTGGTCACGGTCAGATCCGCCTCGGGATCGAGGGCTCGCCTGGGTCCGTGGTAGCGGCAGCCCCTGAGCGACGGCCGGAACTTCGCGGCCTCGTCGAGCCAGTTCTGCAACACGCTGGTGGGCGCGACGACCAGCGTCCGGCCGCGAATGGCGCAGAGCGCCTGCAGGGTCTTGCCCAGCCCCATGTCGTCGGCGAGCAGCGCGCCGAGGCCCGCCTGCCGATGGAAGGAGAGCCAGTCGATCCCATGACGCTGGTAGGGCCGGAGGTCGGCGGTGAGATCCTCGGGCAGCTCGGCCGAGGGGATACCCTCGAAGCCGTCGAGCAACGCCCGCATCTGCCCCACCTCCGGCGGGGCCGGCTGATCGAGATCGTCACACAGCCGGGCCAGGTCCGGCAGCGATGCCTTCGGCACCTCACCCCGTTCGTCCCGGGCGGCCAGCAGGTCCGCAACCCGGCGACCGTAGCGCCCCAACCAGTCCATCGGTAGCGGCGCCCAACCACCGCCGGACAGCGGCACCAGCGAACTGCCCGCGGACCAGGCGCGAATCACCTCGGCCGCATCGGCGCGGCCCCCCTTGCCGCCGGCACCACGGCTCCGGAACATGACGTCCAGCCGCGTGCCGTCCAGCTCGAGCTCCGGCTCGATCGGCGGCGCCAGGTAGAAGCCCTCGTGGGCGTCCCCCTCGATGCTGTCCTTCCAGCCGCGCAGCTTGGAGACGAAACCGACCGCGTCCTCGGCGACGAAACGCTCACGCACCCCCGGCGCCAAATCCAGTTCCTGACGCATGCGGCGCAACAGGCGTTTCTCCGCCTCGAGATCCCGCACCGGTACCGGCCCTTCGAGGTGCACCAACCGGCCGGCGTCGATCCGTGCCCGGGCCGGGTCGCCGTAGACCAGCCGCGGGAACACCGCCAGGGTGAAGCCGTCCCGTTGAACCGTAAGCTCGATCCGCGGCTTGTCGTCACTGGTCCCGGGCAACCGGTCGGTCAGCACATCGACCGGCAGACGATCCCGCAGGCGGGGCAGATCCTCGGTGACCAGCTGCGCCATCTGCTCGGGCCCGTAGACCCGCCCCCGGGGAAGCTCGTGGCGTTCCCGCCCGTCGAGCCGGCTGTCCCCCAGCGGCCGCAAGGCGTCGCCGATGCGCACCACCCGGGCGTCGAAACGCTCCTCGATGCCTTTCTCCTCGACCAGCCGCAGCTCGAAGCCGTTGCCCCGCTCCCGGACCTCGACCCGGGGCAAGACCGGCTCCGGCGAGACCTCGATCGGCTCCCCGTCGAGCAGCACCTCGTCGCAACGGGCCAACGCCCGGAACAGCTTGGGGATCTGGGGAGCCGCCAGCGGCCCGTGACGCGTGCCCCCCATGGCCAGTTCCACCGCAAGGTCCGCCTGGGTCGCGACCACCGTCGGTCCACCGGCCCTGGAGAGGGACGCCAGCGATCCGCCGATCGGCCGGGTCTCATCGCCGCGCACCAGCTCGCGGGAGAAGGACAGGCCGGCCCCACGGCGTTCCAGCCGGTGCCGCACCTTGAACGATCGCGTCTCGGCGACGCTGAGCTGCTTGCCCTGGCGTTGGGCCAGGCGCAGCGCGATCACCGCGGCGGCGCTGTGCTCGCACCCCCGATGCTTCTGCGGGCACTCGCACTTCCAACTCTTGTCTTCGAGGTTGAGCCGCACCTGGGGGCTGATCACGTTGCCCCGCTGCAGTACCCGCAGAACCGGCTCGGCGGCGTCGGCGGATTCGAGCACCACCGAGTCGCCGCGGGCCAACTCGACCCCGCGAGACCACTGGGTGCTGTCACAGGCGCCGCGCACCGCGGCGAACAGTCCATCGAAGCCGGGGTGCGCTGTGGGGTCGGCAGCCGCGCTCATCCGATCAGCCGATCTCCGCCAGCTGGATGTGGACCTGGCCCGGAATATTCTCGACCTTGCCGCTGATCTGCAGCAGCGTGCCGCTCTGGGCCTCGATCCAGAGCTCGGTCTCCCCTTCCATGTTCATGAAGCCCTCGTCGGCGGCTTCAGGATCGGCCGGGGTGACCCGCAGGCGCAGTTCGCGCAGATCGAGCTTCTGCTTGCGGCCGGTGCGCAGGTTGGTCAGCTTGCGGCGGTTGTTCCGTTCCTCACCGACGGTCACCCGGAAGGCCCGGGGCCCCTTGGAGGTCGCGACCTGGAACACCATCTCGTCACCGACCTTGCGCAGCTCCGAACGGCCGAGCTGCAGGATCATCGCGTAGTAGTCGTAGAGCGGCGGCGACTCGATGGCCGATTCTCCGACCATGATCGACGACACCGCGGCTCCGGGGTTGGGGTAGCTCTCCGAGGAGGTGACCTCCCAGGAAGCGTCCTTGACGTCCGGATCGCGCCACAGCTTCTCCACGACGAACTGGTCCGGGCCGAAGCGATAGTTGCGGCCCCGCTTCCTCGAGCGGCTGGTGTATTCGAGACTGCGGCCGTTACCCTGCTCGACGACGCTGCGCGTGCGGGTGTCGGCGAGGGACCCGCCGAAGGCGCGTGCCACCGTTTCGGTTTCCAGCACATGCTGTTCGGCGCCGCGGGTGAGCTTCATCTCGACCTTGCCGGTCAACACCATCAGCTTGCGCACCTTGAGCCGCAGCACCTCCCAGTTCTGGAAGGGCACGGCCGGCTCGGCAGACTCGTCCGCGGCGACCCACGGCAGGGCCAGCAGCACGAGCAGCATGATGACTAGACGGCGACGCATGGTGTTTCTCCACCCCCACTGTAATGCAAGCGGCGGGCCGCCGCGAAATGCCTCATTCAGGTCGCAAAACGCCGAGTTTCGCCCGGTTTGGCGCCCGGATGTCACCCTGGGAGGCCATCTTGACACCGGAACCCGGGCCGGGACACCCTGAGTCGATGATCGAAGCGAATCGCGGCCAGAAGCCACGGGTTCTCACACCCTTTCAGTTGAAGTGGATGCTGTCGCTCTATCCGCCGCTGTTCTGGGCCCGGGTTCGGGTGCGCGAGTTCGCGCCGGACTTCCGCTACTGTCGCGCCGAGGTCAAGCGCAGCTTCCTCACCCGCAACTTCCACGGCACGACCTTCGGCGGCGCCATCTTCTCCGGCGGCGACCCGTTCCACGCCATCCTCTACTGGCAGTCCTTCGCCCGCGAGGGGCGTCCGGTGCAGACCTGGCTCAAGAGCGCCACCATCGACTACAAGAAACCGGCGGCGTCGACCCTGACCCTCGAGTTCCGGTTGACCGAACAGGATCTCGACGACGCTCGCCGTGACCTGGAGCAGAACGGCCGCCATGTCCGCACCCACCGGGTCGAGGCGGTCGACCGGGACGGCCAGACCTGTGCCATCCTGAGCAACGAGGTCTACATGCGTTACCCCCGGGACCATCAGCCGACGGCGTCGGCGTTCTGACCGCGAAGGAGAGCCGATGCGAAACCTCCGTTCACTTCTCTGCCTGTTGCTGCTGACCCTCGGCTGCCTGGCCTGCATCCCCGGCGGCGAGCAGGAGACGGAAACCCCGGAAGCGCCCGCTCCGCCGCCCCTCGAATGGGCGATCGCGATCCATGGCGGCGCCGGCGCCCCCAAGGATCTGAGCGACGCCGACCAGAAGGCCTACAAGCTCGCCCTCGAGGAGACCCTGGCCCTGGGCCGTGGCCTGCTCCAGGCGGGGCGACCGGGGGTCGAGGTGGTCGAGGCGGTGATCCGCAAGATGGAAGACGAGGAGCTGTTCAACGCCGGACGCGGGTCGGTGTTCACCAATCAGGGCACCAACGAACTGGACGCCTCGATCATGGACGGCGAGACCCGGGCCTGCGGCGCGGTCACCGGGGTGACCACCGTCAAGAACCCGATCACCCTGGCGCGCAAGGTGATGGAGAACTCGCGCCACGTGTTCTTCGCCGGCGACGGCGCGGAACAGTTCGCCACGTTGATGGAAGTCGAGCGGGTCGACCCCCGCTACTTCTTCACCCAGCGGCGCTGGGATGCCTGGCAGCGAGTGCTCGAGCAGGAAAAGGCCGCCGCCGACATGGGAACCGTCGGCTGCGTGGTGCGGGACAAGGCGGGCAACCTCGCCGCCGGCACCTCCACGGGAGGGTTGACCAACAAGCGCTGGGGCCGCATCGGGGACTCACCGGTCATCGGCGCCGGCACCTACGCGAGCAACGATTCCTGCGCGGTCTCGGGCACCGGGATCGGCGAGCAGTTCATCCGCAACGCCGTGGCCTACGACATCTGCGCCCGGGTGCAGTACGGCGGCGCGCCGCTGGACACGGCGGCCCGGGCGGTGATCGAAACGGTGTTGAATGAGGGGGACGGCGGCGTGATCGCGTTGACGCCGGACGGCACCATCGCGATGGAGTTCAACACTCCCGCGATGTACCGCGGCGCCGCGACGTCCCAGGGCCGCTTCGAGGTCGCGATCTGGTAGAGCGCGGCCGGTAGCGGTAGCGTTCGAGATCGAGGGTTCCGTCGGCGCCGAACGCGACCCCTTCCTCCTCGAGCATGGCCTGCTGCAGGCCGCCGGGGAGCTTGCCGGTCTGGTCGGTGGAGCAGCCGCCGCGGGCGTTGACCACCCGCTGCCAGGGGACGTTGTCCGGGCAGCCGTTCATCGCCCAGCCGACCGCCGCCGGCGACAGGGTTCGCCCGAGCAACTCGGAGATCTGGCCGTAGGTCATGACCCGGCCCCGGGGAATGCGGCGAACCCACTGCCAGACTTCCTGAAAGGCGCCGCCCGGTTGCCGGGAAGCTCCGGCCTTCCGCCGCGCTCCCTTGCTGCCGGCCTCGCCGGCCCCGGGTCGACGTTTGGCCATCGGCGACTCAGCCGCCGATCAGTTCACGGACGATGGCGCTGACCAGCTTGCCGTCGGCCTTGCCCTTGGTCTTGGGCATCACCAGCTTCATCACCGCCCCCATCTGCCTGGGTGAATCCGCGCCGGACTCCGCCACCGCCGCGGCGACGATCTCGCGCACCGCCTCCTCGGAGAGCTGCTCGGGCAGGTATTCCTTCACGATGGCCAGCTCCGCCTCTTCCTGGGCCGCCAGATCCTCGCGGCCGCCGTCCCGGTAGCTGTCCGCCGACTCCCGGCGCTGCTTGCCGTAGCGGGTCAGCACCTCGAGAGCTTCCTCGTCGCTCAGCTGGTAGTCGGCGCCCTGTTTGCCCCGGGCCGCGATCTCGGCCTCCTGGAACTTGGAACGGACCATACGCAGGACGTTCAGCCGCTCCTTGTCGCGGCTCTTCATCGCTTGTTTCAGGTCGGTTTCGACCTTCTGTTTCAGGCTCACGGTGCGGTCTCCTTCCGGCGCTCGGCCGATTTCAGAAATGTATCACCGCTGCCCTGAAACGGCCCTTCCCGAAGCGCTGGACGGGTGCACCTCGAGAACCTAGATATTTGATTCGGGGGGAGTACGGACGGGCACAGGAATGCATACCGACTACTCCACGGAGTTCAGCGGCGTCGCGGGTCGTGTCCTGCGAGGCACGTTCTCCTTCGGCACCTTTCTCACCGGCTTTCTCGCCTTCGTCCCGATGGTGGTGCTCGGCTTCGTCAGCACCCTGACCGGGTCGGTCAACTTGATCAGCCTCGCGGTGCAGGCGGTCTGGTCCCTGGTACTGGCCCGCTACGCCCTCAACGGGCTCCACGGCGAGTTCAGCGGCTGGCTGTTCTCCAGCCGCGGCGGCAGCTGGCTCGACGCCGGCCTCGTGGGATTGCGCTTCGCCATCCTGTCGCTGGTCTACGCCGTGCCGCCGATCATCCTGATGGCCGGAAGCTCCGCCGAGCCGGCCGCGAGCCCGATGGGGCCGGCGGGTTTCGCCAACCCGTTCTCCACCGCCCTGCTGCTGCCCCTCGCGGTCTATCTGCTCGGCTCGATGTTCCTGCCGCCGGTGTTCCTGATCGTCTCGGTCTCGGCCGAGAGCATCGGCGACATCTTCTCGCCCGCGCACTGGCGAGGCGTGTTCGCGGGACGCCTGGGCGACCTGCTGCCGCTCTACGCGCTCTATGTCGGCGCGTTGGCCACGGTGGTCTGCGTCGCGACGCCGCTACTGATGGGCCTGGCCGCCCTGAGCTGGCAACTCGCGGCGCTGATCGGCCTGGTGGTGCTGATGTACATGATCGGCCTCTCCGCCGATTTGCTCGGCCGCCTGTGCGGCTTCTTCGCCTTCGGCGAGTCGCAGCTGGGCGGCACGCCCGAAGCGGCCGCGCCCCAGAACGGACCCAACGTTCCGGCCAAGCCGGCGCCGTTGCCCGGTAACGCCAGCGCCGCGCCCGACGCTCCGGTCGTCGGTGCCGTGCGCAAGGCCTCGATCCCCCTGTCCAACGATCCGCAGACACCGGGCACCCAGCCGATGTCCCCGGGCAGCGGCAAACCGGAGGTCGCCGACCCTCGCGCCCCGGTGGAGGCCGCCCGGCAGCGCTTCGGCCACGACCCGGCCGGCGCCATCGGATCCCTCGCCCGGCTCCGCGAAGAGAATGCGCCCAACACCCTGGTGCTTCACGGCCTGTGCTTGCTGCAGCTTCAGCACGGCATGCAGGACGAGGCGATCGAGACCGGGCGCGAGGCGCTGAAGGTCGGCGTCGAACAGGGAGAGTTGGGTCTGGCCGCCGACGTGCTGGACAAGCTGTTCAGCTTCCTGCCCCGCTTCAAGCTGACGCCGGAGCAGATGTACAACCTGGCCACCGGCCTGGTCGACCGGGAGGAGTTCCGGATCTCGACCAAGCTGCTGGCGGTGATCGTGAAGGCCGATCCCGGCGACACCCGCGCGGTCAAGGCACTGATGAAGGTCGGCGAGCTGAAGCTCAACGCCCGGGACAACCAGGCCGCCGCCAAGATCTACGGATTCCTGCTCAAGCACTGCAACGGCTCTCCCCTCGAGGAGTACATCCGCGAGGGCCTGGCCAAGGCGCAGAGCAGCGCGGCCTAGGCCGGCGCCCGGATCGCCGCTTACCCGGTCCGTGCGCCTCCTCACGAAGAGGAACTGATGAACCAACTCTTCCGCTATCTGCCGATCGCCTTCGGCCTGCTGCTCGGCTGGCTATTGTGGAATCCGCCGGCACTGTTCGACGGCCTCGGCGCCGGCCGCTATCTGGTCAACGCGGCGCTCTGTCTGTTGCTGTTGATCAGCTTCGTACCGGTGCTGGTCGCCGCGGCGCTGCCCCGGGTCCTCGGCCTGAAACCCTTGCCCGAGGCTCGCCTCGAACCGGACATGGCGGTGCTGCGCGACCGGATGGTCTCCCTGGGCTTCGTCGAGGCCGGTCCGGCCTATGAGGTGCAGATGGCTCCCGCGGCGACGCTGATCGGGCTGGCCCATCCGAAACACCCGATCTACGGCGCGGTGTTTCGTACCGGCACCCTGCCGGCCAAGACCAGCTTCGACTTCGTCTCGATGCTCGACGGGCAGCTCGGCGGACTGACGACCAACGACCTGCCCGACGGCGCGGCCCTACCCGGCGGAGACGGCGGCCTGCGCCAGGTGCTCCCCGACCGCTCGATGGAAGAACAGTTCGAAGCCCATCTGGCCGCGATCGAGTACCTGCAAAGCCGCGGGATCGGCGTGCGGCCGGTGACCCCGGGCGCGTTCACCGAGGACTTTCTCTGGGCTATGCGGCAACAGCGGGAGATCTTCTTCTCCTCGCCGCTGCGCCACTCGCTGATCACCTTCTGGCGGGCGGCGACCAAACGGGTGCCGCAGATCGGCCCGCTGGTTCAACAGAGGTTCGCCCAGGGGCAGATCGAACGGCTGCTCTCCCGGACCCGCTAGGCCGGCGACCCGGCGCCCCATCGGACCGGGGGCAATCCGCCGAGTTGCGGACTCCCTGACAAGTGCCCCTGGTCGGGGGCGTGTGTCCGGGTTTGCGACGGCCCGGGCGCCGGCTTGCGGGGCTAATCCCCGGGACGCCGCTCCGCGTAGGCAACGGAGCGGCGTTCCGTCTAGTTTCGCCGTGCGTTCCTACTCATCGAGGCGAATCAACGCTCCACGACACCCCGCGTACCCGCCGTCCGACTCGGGGAATCCACCGGCGATCACCAGGGACAGCATCTTCCGGTTGAATGCCGAGGGGGAGCCGGCGTCGATACACATCGGCAATACCCGGAACTGGGTGACAACCTCGAACCGCTCGCGCCCCTGGACGCAGTACATCCGGTCCTCGCCGACCCGCTTCTCGAACGGCTCCCGGCCGGTGAAATAGGTGACCTCTCGATCCACCACACTGCAGCGAATGCCTCGCGACCAGATCCACGATCCGCGCGCCCCGTCGGTCAGGCCCGGAATGTCATGACGGAGCAACGCGTCGTGAGCCACAGCGATCTCGAACGGTCCGATCTGCGGATCCGGCCTCGCCGAATCCAGGAAATACACACACCCCCGTTCGTAGACCTGCCGCGCGTGGACGCGCCCCTCAACCTCCCAGACCATGTCTGCCATCGGCGCGGTCAGGTACAGGAAGCCCTCCTCGTAGAAAAAACGAGCGGCATGTTCGTTGTACAGGACCGGGCTCCATACGTCGTAGGTTTTCTCCAGCAGGAGCAGCGGAAGCTCGCTGGTGATCAGCAGACCGGCGCCGACCGCGACGAGCATTGCGAGCAGGGGCATCCAGCGACGCGAACGACGCTCCCGGGTTTGGTCGGTTTGGGGCAGGACAGCTCGAGGGGCCATGGGGACCTCCTCTTTCGAGACTAGCCCCGGAGTGTCCCGGGTGGGGAGCATCGAGGGCGACCACGCGGTGATCGCGCCGCACCGCGGCCGCGAGGCTACACGTTGGAACGTGGGTCAGCGCCGCCAGCGAATAAACAGCAGCACCAAAATCGTGTAGAGCTCCAGCCGGCCGGTGATCATCAGCCCCGACAGCACCACCTTGACCGCGGCGGGGAAGTGCCCGTAGTTGGTCGCCGGACCGACCCCCGCCAGCCCCGGACCGACGTTGGCCACGCAGCTCGCCGACGCCGAGAAGGCGGTCAGCAGGTCGACTCCGAGGAAGCCGAGGGTCAAGCCGCCCGCGGCGAACAGGCCGAGGAACAACAGCATGAAGGTGGTCACCGAGGTCACCACGTCCTCGGGGATCGAGCGCTTGCCGACCCGCACCGGCAGTACCGCGTGGGGCTGCAGCAGCTTCTTCAGGTCGACGCCCAGCTTCTTGATCACGATCAGACTGCGCACGACCTTGACCGAACCGGTGGTCGACCCGGCGCAGCCGCCGACGAAGACCAGGATGAACAGGAGCGCCCGGGCGAAGTTGGGCCACTGGTCGTAGTCCGCCGTCGCGTAGCCGGTGGTGGTGACCATCGTCGTCGCCTGGAACGCGCCGAGACGCAGGGCGTCGAGCAGGCCCTCGCCCCGGTGGAGCATCAGGTTTGCCGCGAGCAGAACGGTGGCGCCGCCGAGGATGCCCAGGTACAGCCGGAACTCGGGATCAGTGAACAACGGCCGCGGCCGGCCGCGCAGCAGCTGGAAGTGCAGGGCGAAGTTGGCGCCGGCGATGATCATGAACGCCAGCACGATCATCTCGATCCAGCCGTTCTCGAAACCCATGATGCTGTGATCGTTGGTCGAGAACCCGGCGGTGGCGGTGGTGGTCATCGCGTGGTTGATCGCGTCGAAGGGGCTCATGCCCGCGAACCAGAGCAACACGAACTCGAGGGTGGTCAGGGTCGCGTAGATGCCCCACAGCGCCTTGGCGGTCTGGGCGATGCGGGGGGTCAGCTTCTCCTGCATCGGCCCCGGCGCCTCGGCGCCGAGCAACTCCATGCCGCCGACGGCCAGCTTGGGCAGGATCGCGATCCCGAGCACGATGATGCCCATGCCGCCGAGCCACTGGGTCAGCGAGCGCCAGAGCAACAGCCCCCGGGGCAGCGACTCCACCTCGCTGTAGATCGAGGCCCCGGTGGTGGTGAACCCGGACACCGACTCGAATAGCGCGTCCGCCGCGAAGGACAGGCCGTGGTGCATCAGATACGGAATCGCGCCGACCAGGGAGGCGGTGATCCACGCGGCCGAGACCAGCAGGAAGGCCTCGTTGCGACCGAAAAGGAAGTTCCGCGGCTGGCGGAACACGATCTGCAGGACGAAGCCGATGCCGCCGGCGAGCCCGGCGGCGAGGAAGAAATCGTCGGCCTGGGCCAGGCCGTCGGCGAAGTAGGAGAAGACGGCGGGGATCATCAGCGTGCCGGCGAGCGCCAGCAGCAGACGTCCCAGCAGGAACAGCACGCCGCCTAAGTTCATCGTCCCTGGAACATCCGCTCCAGCGCGGGCAAGGCGCTGTTCATGGTGAACACCAGCGCCCGGTCGCCGACCTGGAACTGGAACGACCCGCGGGGCACGAACAGTTCGTCACCGCGCATCACCGCGCCGATGATCGACTCCCGCGGCACCCGCAACCCCTCGAGGTTCTTCTTCAGCACCTTGGCGCCGGC
>CAZBZH010000108.1:0-10391 GCA_964496265.1 uncultured Acidobacteriota bacterium
TCGCTCCCCGGGCGCGGCCTCTTCACCCTCGACGTCGAGGTTCCCCGTGACGGCCGCGAGCCGGCGGTGGTCCACGTGCTGCCGGCGCTCCATGAACGGGTGGAGCTGGCGGACATGGTGCGGCTGGCCTTCGATCAGCTCGACCCCGATGCGGCGGTCGTCGAGATCCCCTCGTCGATGGATCACGTCTGGCGCAAGGCGCTGCTGCGGCTGCCGGCGATCTCGGCGCTGTTGTTCGAGACCGGACGCGGCGCCACGGTCTGCCTCCCGGTGCATCCCGGCGACCCGCTGGTCGAAGCGGGCCGGCTCGCGCTGGAACAGGACATCCCGCTGATCTGCGGCGATCTGGATGTCGACGGTTACGCCGACTACCGGGATCCGGCACCCGACGCCTACGCCGTGACCCGGGTCGGCCTCGAGTCGGTCTACCGGGCGTTCGACAGGACCCCGCGAGCCGCCGACCGCAGCGACCTGCGGCGGGAAGCGTCGATGGCGTTTCACGGACAGCGGGCGATCGAGGAGGGCGCCGAGCGGGTGCTGCTGGTCTGCGGCATGCACCACGCGCGCTCGGTCTGCGCGGCGTTGGAACAAACGCAGGCCGAGCCGCTGACGCCACCCCGCAGAACCAACGCACGCCTGCTGCATCTGCATCCGGACTCGCTGTCGGAGATCCTCGGCGAGATCCCGTTCTACATCGCGGCCTACGAAGCGCGGCGGGTCGAGTTGCCGCCGGTACCTCGGGACGCCACACCGAAGGCGGCCGGCCGGGAGTACGGACCGTTCCGCGTGTTGAGCGGTGGGCGGGGGGACCAACCGGCGCGGCTGCAGGACGCGGTGCATCGCGCGGCCCGCCGCGGCGGCTGGTCGAGTTGGGAAGCATGGCTGGCGGACGAAACGGACCCGTCGGCTCCCGACGCCGATGGCGACACCCTCTCGATCGCGGACGACGAGGTGGAGGACGAGGTCGCGCCGACTCCCGGACCCGCCGACCGGCTGCGGCTGCAGTGGGCGCTGTTGCGCGAAGCGGAAAGCGCGCTGGTCGCGGCCGCCCCCGACGAGAAGGTGGAGCGCTGGCAACGGCGCAACCTGGCGCGCTACAGCCGCAATCTGGCGCGGCTCTCCGGACAGCTGATCGTCGATCTGTTCGACCTGCTCGTCGCCGCCCGGGGCTGCGTTTCCGAGAACTTCGCCTGGGAACTGCACCGCCTGGCCACCGGCTATCCCTGGCAGGCGGAAAACGCAGCGGACGCACCGACCGCACACATCCGGGCCGAGGAACTGTTCGACGGAGTGCGGCGCATCAAGATCCGCAAACAGCAGCGCAGGGTCAAACGTCCCGGCTGGGAGCACCTGCTGCGCCGTCGCGCCGACGAGCGTTTTCCCGGCGAGTGGCTGACCGAATTCGACAGCGACGCGATCTGTTCCTACCCCCCCGAGGACCTGATCGTCGAAAACTTCGGCCGCTACCTCAAACAAAGAGGTAAACTGATTCTCTCCGAGGATCGAGCCCGGACGACGCCGTTCACCACCTCGGTGCTCGACGGCATCGACGTCCGCGAGACGATCCGCCACTGGACCGAGGGTAAGATCTGGGTCCGCGAACTCGGCCGGGTTCCCGGCAACGTCGGTTCGGTGGTCGTCATCTTCGATGAAGACGACGAAGGAGAGGAACGGTACCCGCACTGCCAGACCTGGTTGGGAGAACATGAGCAGGAATCGGACATGGCGTTCTACTGCACCGAGCCGGCACAGGGAGTGGTCGGCCCGGGCATCTGTCGAACGACCTACGGCGGTTTCATGCTCTCGTCCCCGCCACGCCGCATGCTGGACGTGTGGACCGACGCCGATTACCGCGGCGCCGAGCGCAAATCAGAGGTCTTGCTGCTGGCCGCCCTCGACTACTCCGAGGAGCGAGTCGTCGTCCACGTCGCGGCCCGGCCACCCCGAGCGGTCTTCCATCGACTGGCAGGACGGCTCGGGCGCAAGATCCTCCACGTCCCCATTGGGACGTTGTCTCCGACGACATTGAAGCGTATAAGGGTGATGCACATCCTCAGCGGATACGACAAGCGCGAGATCGCGCGGGATTTCATCTGGTAGATCGAGCCTGCGGGCCGCCCGCTTGAATCCAGGCACGACAGATCCTACGATCTAAAGGAATCCATCCCGCCCGCGCGTGCATTCCCCGAATCGCTCGAATCGAATCGACCGAACTGGAATTGCCCGAACAGGAGAGTTCATCGCATGAAGTACCGTCAGCGCGGCTATCGCGATTCCGATCGCAACGACGATCGTGAACGCCGGTCGGACAACCGCCCGCCCCAGTCGCGCAACCAGAACATGGATCCGCAGCAGCGCTACCAGCGCCGCGGGCTGCGCCACGCCCTCGACCGCAACGCCAACGAGGTCGTGCGCTGCCACGTCTGCGGCCGCAGCGCCCAGAGCGCCATCGGTCCGGAGACCTCCTGCCCCAGCTGCAACGCCATGCTTCATTGCTGCAGCACCTGCACCAACTTCGACAGCGGTGCGCGCTGGCAGTGCCGGGCGCCGATCACCGCGGGCATCTCCGACAAGCTCAAGGCCAACAAGTGCGACAAGTACTCGCCGCGCCTGGTGCTCGACGCCACCGGCAAGCGCACCACGCCCCAGCGTGGTCCCGGCTCGCGCCCCAACGATCCCAAGTCGCAGTTCGAGAACCTGTTCAAGAACTGAGTCGCGTGGGCCGAACCGTTCGCCTCACCTGCCTGCTGCTCCTGGTGCTCGCCGTCGCGGCGGGCCCGTCCCCGTCCCGCACCCACGCTTCGAGCCTGGTTCCCGAGGCGACCCTCTACCTGACCGAGGGGTCCTACCCGATCAAGGTCTCGTACCGCTTCAGTAGCGCGCTGTTCCACTGGCTGGATTCGATGACCGGGCTGGTCGGCGTCGGCATGAGCGGCGGCAAGACCGTCGAGGCTCATCGGCGGGAACACGATCGGCGCTTCGAACGCAGCGACGCGGACAACGCCATGCTGCGCATGTGGGGCGAGGTGCGGCAGGAGATCGCCCAGGAGGCGATCGATAAGCGCCCGCCGGGTCGACGCGGAAACCCCAACGCGGTGCTCGAGATCTTCCTCGACGCCGCCGACGTGGAGAGCGGACTGGAACGCTGCGCCGAGTGGTTGCCCGCCGACCGGGTGACCCGGCTGCGGGCGCCCCTGGAGCACTTCGCACCCCGCTACCGGCAGCTCTGGCAGCGGGGCTCCCGGGCCGAGACCTTCATCGAGAAGGCGCTGAGCGACCGGCGTCTGCCCGAACTCGAAGCGTTGCTCACGCGGATGACCCACTTCTACGACATCGATCTGGCCGACGCTCCCACCCCGGAACTGATCCTGACTCCGGTCATCGCCGGCTACGGCACTCACGCCCAGGCCATCGGTCCCTACCTGTTGATCGAGTTGCGTCCCTACGACCGGCTCGAGGATGTAGCCTCGGTGATCGTCCATGAGAACGCCCACTTCCTGGACAACCGCCAGCCCCGCGCCCGGGTGCGTGAACTGTTGGCCCAGACCGTCAAGAGCGACGCCGACGGGGCGGCCTATCGGACCCTGCGCGAGGCGCTCCCCACGGCGCTGGGCCAGGGGGTCGCCGACCGCCTGTTCCGCCCCAAGCGCTGGCGCAGAAAGACCGTGCCCTGGTACCACCGGGAAGATGTCGATCGCTACGCCAAGAAGATCTACCGGGATGTGAACCGGGCGATGAAGGATTCCACGACCCGGCTGGATCGGAGTTTCCTGCGCCGGCTGTTCGACCGCTACGACCCGTGAGCCAGGACGGCGAGCGTCCCCTGAACCGGGGCTACACCTTCCGCGCCGTGGTGGAAACTTCTACGCCGGTCGGCATCGTCGACTACCTCGCCGAACACTGGCCCCACAGCAGCCCGGAGACGTGGCGTGCCCGGGTGGAGGCCGGCGAAGTCCGCCTGGGACCGGCCCTGGCGACCCCGGATACCGTGGTGAGGCAGGGTCAGGAACTTTGCTGGGATCGTCCGCCGTGGAGGGAGCCCCAGGCTCCCCTCGACTATCGCGTGATTCACAAGGACGAGGTGCTGCTGGCGGTGGACAAACCCTCCGGCCTGCCGACGCTGCCCGGCGCCGGCTTCCTCGAGCACACGCTGTTGCTCCAGGTGCAAGCGAAGTATCCCGAGGCCGCGCCCCTGCACCGGCTGGGCCGCTACACCTCGGGCCTGGTTCTCTGTGCGCGAACCGCCGAGGCCCGGGCGGCTCTATCCAGGGACTGGGCGGCGCGGCGGGTGGCCAAGCGCTACCGCACCCTGGCTCAGGGGCGCGCGGCGCAGCCGGCCTTTCCCATCGACCAGCCGATCGGACCGGTGCCCTACCCGCCGCTGGGCACGGTCCACGCGGCGACGGCGGAGGGCAAACCCTCCCGCAGCATGGTCCGGGTCGTCGAGCAGGGAGCGGCGGCGTTTCTCGCCGAGGTCGACATCGAAACCGGGCGCCCCCACCAGGTGCGGATCCATCTCGCCTCGGCGGGACATCCCCTGGTCGGCGATCCACTCTACGGCCCCGGCGGCCTGCCCTTGCCCGACACCCGGGCGGTCCCCGGAGACCCCGGTTATCTGCTCCACGCGGCGGAACTGCGCTTCGCCCACCCGGTCAGCGGGAAATCAACCGAGCTGAAGGCGCCGATCCCGAGTCGGTTGCAGCGGGTAGAATCGGGGTAGGGCGACACGAAAGGAACCTGCCGCAGACGGCGATCCGTCGGCACATCGCAAGCAAGGAGACGAGCCATGGCGAGACTATTCCGGATCATCCTACCCGTCGCCGACATCGAACGTGCAACCACCGTCTACGGCGAACTGCTCGAGCAACCGGGAGAACGGGTCTCACCGGGCCGCCACTACTTCAACTGCGGCGGCACGATCCTGGCCTGCTACGACGCCGTGGCCGACGGGGATGAGCCGGCGGAGGCTCCGCGCTATCAACCGGAGCAGTACCTCTACATCGGAGTGTCCGATCTGGCCCGGACCCTCGAGCAGGCTCGCGTACAGGGGTTCGAGATCGTACCGGGCGGCATTCAGCGGATGCCCTGGGGTGAGACCATGTTCTGGTCCACCGACCCCTTCGGCAACCCGGTCAGCTTCGTCGACGAGGCGACCCTGTTCCTCGGGTCCGACTCAGGATCCGGCTGACACGCCCGCCTTCTCCAGTTCCTTGCCCAACCGGCCGGTGAGAAAACAGACGTACATCTTGTAGTCGGCGATCAACGACCACAGCGGATAGGTGAAGGTCGCGGGCTTGTTGCGTTCGATCAGGGCGTGGCTGAGCCAGGCGAACAGATAGCCGGATACCGGCACGGCCAGGAACAACCAGGGGTTGCGGCTCCAGAGGGCGTAGCCCAGAACGAGCAGAGCCAGGGTGGAGCCGACATAGTGCCATCCACGGGTTCCCGGCCGGCTGTGCTCGCGCAGGTAGTAGGGCCAGAAGGCCTGGAAGCTCTGATATTCGCGCATCGCTCCTCCTGCTCACGGCCCCTTGGAAGGCGCTCCACTATACCGGAGAGCGGGGACCCCCTCCGTCCGGCACCTCTCACGAACTTTCTCGCAACTCCACGGCCGACCCGCACGTTGTACGCCCGATCTGGTTTCCAGGCGCTCAACGAGGGGAACACCGATGAGGACCGAAACGTGGCTTCCGCCGCTCATTCTGACGATTGCCGCCCTGCTCACCGCGGGGTGCTCCGGCGCACAAACAGCTCCTGCCGCCCCGGAAGCATCCGAGTCCGCGGAGCAGGCCACCCTGTCGCCCGAACAGGTGCGTGAGGACTTCGATGTCCTCTACGCCGGGCTCCGCGAAGCCCACTACGAGCTGGATCATCACATCTCGATGCGAGAGCTAGACGCCCACTTCGAGCGTCTGCGGCGAGAGATTCGAGGTCCGATGAGCCCGTTCGAAGCGGGCGTGTTGTTCCAGCGTTTCGTCTCCAGGGTGGGGCTGGGCCACACCCGCGTGGCCTTCCCGGCGGCGGAGTGGAGCGCCTTCTTCCAGTCCGGTGGGCGGATCTTCCCGTTGCTCATCCGCGTCATCGACGGGCGCGTCTGGGTCCGGGAGGACCTGAGCGGTTCGGACCAGGTCAGCGCCGGAGACGAACTGCTGACCATCGACGGCAAGCCGGCGATGGGGTGGATCGAGCGGGTCTCCCGACACGTATCCGCCGACTCCGAGTCGATGCTCCACGCCATCCTGGAGCATCAGTTCCCGGTCATGATGTGGATCGAACGAGGCGAGGTGGAGTCCTTCGCGATCGAGACGCGGACCGCCGGCGGCGAAACGCGGCGGATCGAACTGGCGGCCAAGGCCCTTCACGGAGACGGGAGCGAAGACGGCAACGACGACGACGAACCGGAGCAGTTCACCCCCGACGGACAGAGCCGGGAGCATCGCATCGTCGACGGGATCGGCTATCTCAAGCCGGGCATCTTCATGAACCTGGCCGAGGGAGCCGACACCTACGACTCCCGGGAGTTCGAGGCCTTCGTCGATGAGGCGTTCGCGAGCTTTCTCGATGCGGGCGTGGAACGACTGCTGATCGACATGCGCCACATCCCCGGCGGCGACAACTCCTTCAGCGACTCGATGGTTGCCTGGTTCGCGGACCGGCCGTTCCGCTTCTCCCCGGAGTACAAGATCCGCGTCAGCCCACAAACGACCGCATCGAACGCGGAGCGACTGGACGGCGCCGGGCCCGGAGACGCCTCGACGTTGATGGCCGCCCTGTTCGACGGCGCCCGCAACGGAGACATCGTTCATCTCGAGATTCCGCTGGTCGAACCCCGCGCCGGCCGTCGCTTCGAGGGGCCGGTCTACGTGCTGATCGACCGGCACTCCTACTCCAACACCGCGACTACGGCGGCGTTGATCCAGGACTACGGCTTCGGCACCTTGATCGGCGAGGCCACGACCGATGTCGCCACCGGCTTCGGCGGCATCGAACGCTTCACCCTGCCCCACTCCGGCAAGGTCGTCGAGTACTCCAAGTCGTTTTTCTGCCGGCCGAGCGGCGTCGCGCGGATCCATCCCGTGACCCCGGACATCCCGATCGAGAACCCGCTCCTGCCGGGATCGCAGGATGTGGTGCTCGAACGAGCGATGGAGATCGTCGAAAACGCGGCCATCCCATGAACTACTGAACCTTTTCCAGCGGCCTCCGACACTACTTTTGGGTAGTTTCCATCCAGGGGAGGCCGGCTATGCATCGTGTGGGGTTCTGTGTTTTCTTGGCGCTGGCGGGGCTCGCGTCCGTACCCGGGCTCGATGCCGCCGAACTACGCGGGGAACTCCCCGCCGTGCTCGAGCAGGCAAACGAGGCGGACTGGATCCCGGTCACCCTGGTCCTCGAGCGGCAGCTCCCCCGGGAAACGATCCGGGACCTGCGCCTGCGGCACCGGGACAAGGGGGCCCGCCGACTCGCGATTGCCGAACGGCTGAAGCTGGAAGCCGATCTGGGCCAGGCGCGACTACTGCGCACCCTGGGCGATCTGCGGGGCCGCGAGGCGCGGAACATCCAATCGCTCTGGATCTCGAGCATCGTCTCCGCCGAGGTCAAACCCGCGCTCCTGCGGCGGCTCGCCGGGTTCGAGGAGATCGCCTGGATCAACCACAACCCGTTGCGCGACGTGCTGCATCTCGATCGAGACCACGAGACGCTGAGTTCCCGGCCAACGGAGCCGGGAGTCTCCCAGACCGACACCGAAACTCAGTGCGGACTGGTGCTCCTCGGTGCGCCGGATGTCTGGAACCAACTGGGCATCACCGGAGACGGGGCGCTGATGGCCTCCAGCGACACCGGCGTTTGTGTCAGTCACCCGGACGTCATCAACCAGATCTGGGTTAACCCCGGCGAGGACCTGGATCAGGATCGCGAGGTCAACGACCCCGATGACCTCAACGGGATCGACGACGACGGCAACGGACTGATCGATGACCTGACCGGCTGGAACTTCGCTGACGACATTCGGGACACCGACGACGGCTCGGTCTCCGGTCATGGCTCCCACATTGTCGGCACCATGGTTGGCGACGGCACGAGCGGCCTACAGTCGGGGATGGCGCCGGATGCCAGGGTTATCGTGCTCGAAGCCGGCGAAGACGGCAGCCACGAGATGGCGGTCTGGAGCGCGATGCAGTACGCGGCCGAGCAGGGCGCCGGCGTGATCTCGCTGAGCCTCGGCTGGTACCACGCCTGGGACCCCGACCGGGCCAGCTGGCGGCAGAACGTCGACAACGTGATCGAGATGGGCTCGACTTTCGTCGTGTCCGCCGGCAACGGCGGCGGCGGCAACGCTCCCGAGGACGTGACGACTCCGGGGGATGTCCCGAGAGCGATCACCGTCGGCGGCACCGACTGCGTCGATGGTCCCTACGGATCGTCGTCTCAGGGGCCGACCACCTGGCAGGATGTCGCGCCGTGGAACGACCACGTCTTCCCGCCGGGTCTGGTCAAACCGGACGTCTCGGCTCCGGGCGTCCAGGTCACGAGTCACGATTACTGCAGCGGCTACCAGGATAAATCGGGCACGTCGATGGCGGCTCCCCACGTCGCGGGCACGGTCGCCCTGATGCTCTCCGCCAATCCGGATCTGGAGCACGATCAGATCAAGCAGATCCTCGAGCAGACCTCAGTCGACCTGGGGGACCACGGCAACGACAACCAGTACGGCTCGGGGCGGGTCGATGCCTTCTCGGCGGTCAGCCAGGTTGTCGGCGCTCTGCGCTACGAAGCCCACGTGCTGGACGACAGCGGGGCGACACGAGGGAACGGCGACGGCGACATCGACCACGGTGAGGTCGTCACGGTCCGGGTCACGCTGCACAACGCCGGCACCACGACCGCCACCTCGGTGCTCGGCGAGATCGCGACCGACCAGCCCGGCGTCGAGATTCTCGACCAGGTTGCCTTCTTCCCCGACATCGCTCCCGGCGCCAGCGCCGAGAGCCTCGGCGCCCACTTCACCCTGCGAGCCGATTCGAACTGCGGCGCGCGGGTCCCGCTGCAACTGCGGATCTTCCAGGACGGCATCGAGCGGGTTCCCACCTGGTTCAGCGTCGAGATCGGGCTCCCCGCGGAAGTGACTCTGTTTGAAGACGACATGGAGACCGACAAGGGTTGGGTCGTGTCCGGCCCCGAAACGACCAACCCCTGGGTGCGGGATGACCCGCACCAGGTGACCGAACAGGGCATCGTGATCCAACCTGAGGACGACACCACCCCGGACCCGGGCACCCACGCCTGGGTGACCGGCAATCCGGAACCCGGCGTTTTCTTCAGGGCCGAATGGGGAGATCCCGATGACGAGACCATCGTCAGCTCGCCGGCCTTCGATACCACCGGCGCGCGGGACATCTGGGTCGAGTATCAGCGCTACACCTACCTGCCCCAGTTCAACATCAACGATCTTTCCTGGTTCTCGCTCTACGCCTCTCACGACGCTGGCCAGAACTGGATCCAGGCCGAGTACGTGCTGAACCAGACCAATCCGAGCTGGGTACAGGGGCTCGTTCCGCTCCCGGTTCTGCCGGGCCCGGACACCCGTATCCAGATGCGGTTGCGGCCCGATCGCGCCGACGTTCACGAGGGGGCTTTCGACGATGTGCGGGTTTACGGCACCCGCAACACCTGCGAGACCTTCGTCGAGCCCTCGGCTCAGGCACCCAACCCGGTCGGCGCGACATTGTTCGTGAGCAAGATCGGAAACGGCATCCAGCTCGACTGGACGGCTCCCCCGGTCGACGCCGGTCACGACCCGGCGACGCTGTACCAGGTCTACCGCTCGGAATCGAGTCAGGGCTTCAGCCTGGAGCGGAGCACCACCCAGCCCAGCCTGGTCGAGCTGGAGAACGGTCTAGAGGGCTTCTTCCTCGTAGGCGCCTCCAACGGAGGTGGTGATTCGGGGGAAACGCCGAGCTTCTAGTCGCACGGCACTTCGATTGAAAGCAATCGCCCCTCTCCTCCGTCAGATCTAGCGCGAGCGATGTTCGTGGAGAGGGATCATGTGGCTGAAGCGTTTCGCGGTCTGGACCGGGTCGTTCCTGCTGGCGGTGGTGATTCTCGCGGTAGCGGCGGGCCTCAGCTTCCGGGTCGCCCTCGGTCCGCCGGCTCAGGAGATCGCCCGGGACGCGGTCTACGCGCCCCACGGGGTGGTCGCCACCAGTCAGCCCCTGGCCAGCCAGGCCGGCCTGCGGGTTCTCGAACAGGGCGGTAACGCGGTCGATGCCGCGGTGACCGCCGCCGCGGTGCTGGGCGTCGTCGAGCCCTACATGACCGGGATCGGCGGCGACATGTTCGCCATCCTCTGGTCCGAGGAAGAGCAACGGCTGATCGGTATCAACGGCAGC
>CAZBZH010000109.1:0-5208 GCA_964496265.1 uncultured Acidobacteriota bacterium
CGATCACCTGCTGCACCACAACTTCGTCTTCTCCGAGGATCCCGAGGCGGAGTTCGAGGCGATCTACGGTGAGGGTGTCCCCGCGCCGGATCCGACCTGCTACGTCGCCGCACCTGCCCGCTCGGAGCCCGAGGTCGCCCCCGAGGGGGGTGAGGCGCTCTACGTGCTGGTTCATGCCCCCTACCTGCGCGACGGCCAGGACTGGTCGGCGATGTACCCGGCCTACCGCAAGGTCATCCTGGACAAACTCAAGCGGGTCGCCGGGATGGACGACATCGAGGACCGTATCGTGGTCGACCGGGCGCTCACGCCCCAGGACATCCACGATCGCTACCGGGTGCTGCGCGGCGCGATCTACGGACTGGCCAGCCACGGCACCTTCAACGGCGCCTTCAAGCCGGGGAACCGCAGCCGCGATCTCGAGGGCCTGTACCTCGCCGGCGGTTCGGCCCACCCGGGACCGGGCATGCCGATGGCATTGATGTCCGGCTGGATCGCCGCCGACGCTCTCGATCAGGACGGGGTCACCTCGAAAACCCCGATGGCCGGCAACGATGCCGAACAGGCCCTGAGGAGTGCCGTGCGGTGAAACTGGCCGCGGTCAAACGACCCGGCGACGGCCGCGGGGAGAAGCCTGACGCGATCCCCGCGGTCCCTCTCGAATTCTCTCCGCGGCTCTATCGCTGGTTCGTGATCTACCTGCGGCGCTTCTTCGCCAAGCGCTTCACCGGCGTGCGCATCGCCTGGGATGGCCAGCCTCCCGAGAGCCTGGACGGCCCGACGCTCTTCTTCTCCAACCATGCGTCCTGGTGGGACCCGGTGCTGTTCATGGTGCTCTGCTCCCACTTCTACCCGGGGCACCAGGGGTTCGGGCCGATGGACGCCAAGGCCCTGGAGAAGTACCGCTTCTTCCGTAAGCTCGGCGCGTTCCCCGTCGAGCGGGATTCCCGGCGAGGCGCCATCGATTTCCTCAACACCGGACGAGCCGTACTGGCCCGGCCGGACGCGTCGCTGTGGGTCACCGCCGAGGGCAAGTTCACCGACGCCCGCCAACGGCCGGTCAAGCTGGCTCCGGGCATCGCCCACCTGGCCCAGCGGGTCCCCGACCTGACGGCGATCCCCCTGGCCGTCGAGTACGTCTTCTGGAACGAACCCCGGCCCGAGGTACTCGTTCGCTTCGGCCTCCCGATCACTCGCCCGGAAACGCCGGCCGGTCACGCCCGGGACCTGCGGGGAGTGTTCGAGGAAGCGCTCGAGGAGAACCAGAACACCCTCGCGCTGATGGCCCAACGCCGAGACCCCAAAGCCTTCGACCTGCTGATCGACGGCAACCGGGGGGTCGGCGGCATCTACGACACCTGGCGTCGCCTCCGGGCCCTGGCCAAGGGCAAGCATTTCGACCCGCGCCACGAGGAGACCCGGAAATGAGCTTCGAGATCCTGGCCATCGTCGCGTTCCTGCTCGCCGCGATCCCCTGCTCCATGGTCGCCCTCAACCTGGTGTTCTATCGCCGGGCACCCAGAGCGGCTGCGGGGTCGTACCACGCCATCTCGGTGCTGATTCCAGCCCGGGATGAAGAACAGACCATCGGGCGCGCCCTCGCCGCGCTGCAGCGCAGCGTGGGAGTCGAGCTTGAAGTGGTCGTGATGGACGATGCATCGACCGACGGCACCGCCGAGATCGTGCAGCGCATCTCCCGGGAAGATCCGAGAGTGCGGCTTGCCTCAGCTCCGGCGCTACCCGCCGGTTGGTGCGGCAAGCAGCACGCCTGCGCGGCGCTGGCCCGCGAGGCCCGTCACGATCTGATGCTGTTCGTCGATGCCGACGTCACGCTGAAACCGGATGCCCTCTCCCGCATCGCGAGCCTGATGGAATCCCGCGGCCTCGACCTGTTGAGCGGCGTACCCCGCCAGCTCACCGGCACCCTGGCCGAACGCATGCTGCTGCCGCTGATTCACTTCGTGCTGCTGGGCTTCCTGCCCTTCCCCGGAGTGCGCTTCACCACCCAGCCGGCCTATTCCGCGGGGTGCGGTCAGTTGATGGCGGTCCGGCGCAGCGGTTATCTGGCCGCCGGCGGGCACGAGGCCATCCGCAACTCCCGTCACGACGGCATCACCCTGCCCCGGGCGTTCCGCAAGGCCGGCCGGCCCACCGACCTGTTCGACGCCACCGACGTTGCCGACTGCCGGATGTACGACTCTGCCGCCGCCGTGTGGAGTGGCCTGGCCAAGAACGCCACCGAGGGCATGGCGTCTCCCGGCGGAATCCTGCCCTGGACCGCGCTGCTGTTCGGCGGACAGGTGTTGCCGCTGCTGCTGGCCATCGCGGCCGCCGCCGCCGATCTGCCGTCGGTGTTAGGCTGGGCCCTGGCGGGAACCGGGTTGGCCTACGCCACCCGTTTCGGCCTGGCCCTGCGCTTCGGCCAATCGTGGATCGGGGCGCTACTTCATCCGTTCGGAATCCTGGGGCTCCTGGCAATTCAATGGTTCGCACTCCTCAAGCAGACCTTCGGTCAGCCCGTTCCCTGGAAGGGCCGGACAGCCTGACCGATGCGTCGGCGGCGTTGCGGGTCCAACGGGCTCGCAAGCGCTACGGCGATCTTCAGGCGCTGGACGGGGTCGACCTGACCCTGCACCCCGGAGAATGGATCGGCCTGATCGGCCCCAACGGCGCCGGCAAGACCACCCTGATGCGCTCCATCTCCGGGCTGCAATCCCTGGATGCCGGCGTGATCGCCCTGTTCGGCACCCGGGTCGAGGGGCGCGGCAGCGCCGGAGCCGGGCTCGGGCTGGTGCCCCAGGAGCTGGCGCTCTACCCGATGCTGACCGCCACGGAAAACCTGGATGTCTTCGGACGCCTTCACGGCGTGCAGCCGCCGCAACTCGCCGAACGCATCGCATGGGCCCTGGACTGGACCGGGCTCGCCTCCCGGGCCTCGATGCCGGTGCGTCAGTTCTCCGAAGGGATGAAACGCCGGCTGAACATCGCCTGCGGTGTGCTGCATCAACCCCGGGTGGTGCTACTCGACGAGCCGACCGTCGGCGTCGACCCGCAGGGGCGGCAACGGATCTGGACCATGCTCGACGGCCTGCGCGAGCAGGGAGCGTCACTGCTGCAGAGCAGCCACCAGCTGGACGAGATCGAGTCCCGCTGCGACCGGATGCTGATCCTCGACCGGGGCCAGGTGCGGGCCGAGGGGACCCTCGCCGAACTGGCCGCCCACACCATCCTCGGCGAACGGCGCGTCACGATCACCCTGTCCCACGCCCCGGCAGCTCTTCCGCTCGATGACTTCGCCCTCGAGGGCAACGTGTTGCGGGGCACCCTCCACGACGTGGCCGCCGAGTTGCCTACGGTCCTCGAGCGCGTGCGGGTCTCCGGCGCCGAGATCGAGGGCTTGCGGGTCGAGGCTCCCAGCCTGGAGGAGGTCTTCACCGAACTGACCGGCCGGGAGCTGCGGGAATGATCGGCACCATCCTGCGCATCAGCTGGCTCAATCTGCGCCGGGACCGCCTGGCCCTGGTGCTGACCTTCCTGATGCCGATCGTGTTCTTCTCGGTGTTCGCCTGGGTCTTCGGCGGCATCGATCGGGGCCAGGTCCAGTCGATCGAGACCGCCGTGGTCTTCGAGGAAAGCGACGAGACCGCCCGGGAGCTCTGCAAGCTGTTGGACCGGGACTCCCATCTGGCCATCGAGGGTTCCTGCGAGGCCCCCGCTGAGCGGGAGGCCGCCTTCCGCCGCCTGCGCCGGGGAGAGCTGGCCGCGCTGATCGTGATCCCGACCGAGCGCAGCGACGAAGCGCCGCTGGGCGCCGCGGAGCTCTACGCCGACCGCTCCAACCCGCTGGCAGGCGAGGTGGTTCAGGGCGCTCTGCAGGCGGCGGCCTACGAGCTGCTCTGGCAGAACGCCCCCGAGGAGAGCCTGCCGCCGAGTCTCGAACGGGGTGAGACCGGCCTGCCCGCCCCGCTCGCGATCGATCTGCGGGACTCGATGGGCCGCCCGGACCGCAAGCCCTCGGTCGCGTTCTTCGCCGCGGGTATCGGCGTGATGTTTCTGCTGTTCTCGGTCAGCGGCCGCAGCGCGATCCTGATCGAGGAGCGGGAGAACGGCGTGCTCTCGCGGATGCTCGCCTCCCACTGCAGCCTGACCGGGCTGCTGGCGGGGCGCTGGCTGTTCCTGACGGCGCTTGGAGGGGTCCAGGTCACGGCGATGTTTCTCTGGGGCTGGTTGGCCTTTGGACTCGAACTGTGGAGCCCACGGGTGCTGACCGGCTTTCTGCTGATGACCGCGGTGACCGCCGCGGCGGCCGCCGCCTTCGGCCTGATGCTCTCGACCCTCTGCCGCACCCGGGCGCAGCTCAACGGCGTCTCGGTGGTCGTGGTGCTGATCATGTCGGCCCTGGGAGGCAGCATGTTCCCGCGCTTCCTGATGCCGGAGCATCTCCAGTCGGCGGGCCTGGCGACCTTCAACGCCTGGGCGCTGGACGGCTACCAGAAGGTGTTCTGGTACCAGACGCCGCTGGTGGAACTGTGGCCGCAGCTGGCCGTGCTGAGCGGACTGTGCGCCCTGTTCCTCGGGTTGTCCCGCATGGCGGCGGCAAAGCACCTAGCGGCCTGACCGGCAGGCGAGCGCGGTAGCGCGACGGCGAACCCAACAAACCGCCCGAGGGCGGGCTATCGCGCCTCCCGCACCGGCAGCGGCACGTTGCACAGCCCGACCCGGCCGACCTGATCGAGGAACCAGCTTTCCCGCCGGTTACGCCGGGCGTCGACGAAACGCTGGAAGGTCCCGGTGTCGGTGCGCAACAGCTCCAGCGAAGTGCGCTCGCTCTCGGGCACGTCCGCCTCGAGACGAATCGAGCGGATCGGGACGTTGTCGGCGGGGTCTTCGAAGAATCCGAGGGCGCCGGTGCCGCGGGGCAGGGTCGTGAAATGCTCCATCCCCTGGATCACCCGGCCGACCAGGGTCACGTTGCGGTCGAGGTGGCGCGGCGCGTGCCCGGTGACCACGTAGAGCTGAGCCCCGTTGCCGCTGTCCGGGGCGACGTCCCGGCCGGCGCCGAGGCTGGCGTAACAGTGGGCCAACCAGGCGCGGCCGTCGGATCCGTCCCGTCCCACCGGAAAGCCCGCGACGAAGCCGACCTCATCGGCGTAGGCATCCCGGCTCTCGATCCCGTGAAAGTCGAGCCCCGCGGAGGGAAAGAGTGTA
>CAZBZH010000109.1:5218-10368 GCA_964496265.1 uncultured Acidobacteriota bacterium
CCCCTTCGAGACTGGCCGAGGCGCTCCCCAGGGAGCGCGCCCCCTCCTCTCCGGCGGCGGGATCGCCCCACTGAACCACGTAGTTTTCCTGGCTGCGAATGATCGCCAGGCCGTCGAAGAAACCTTCACGCACCAGGGTCCGGATGTTGGCGACATGCTTGGGGGCGAAGTCGGGAGCCAGCTCCATCACGACCCGGCCGCTGTCGAGCTGCAGGTACAACACGTTCTCCGGATCCGGACGCCTCCAGTCCGCCGCGGTCGAACACTCGAGGACCTGTCCCATGGTCGGTTCGGCCGCCGCGCCGACCCGGGCGCCCCCCTCGGGCCGCACCGCGCCGCAACTCTCGCGCAGCCGGTCGATATCGGCCACCGCCGACCCGTAGTCGACCAGATCCGAGACCTCGACGATGCGGTCATCCTCCACCCGGACGATCGTGCGCTGGGTCCCCGTGAGGGGAAGGTGATCCAACGCCACGTTCCAGTACTCGCCGGCCACCTCGATGGAGAGATCCAGATCGAGCACGGTGGTCGGTCCTGCGGTGAAGCAGTGGTTCACGGTGTAGCGCAGGTTGCGGGTGCCGCTGTCCTCCGACGCCTTCTTCCAGAAATCCCGGATCGCGTCCCGGCCGGTCAGTTCCACCGCTTCCCGGCCGAAGAACTCCATGGTCGGATCGTGATAGGTCGCGTTCTCGTCGAGCAGCCCGTGAAGGCCGTCCCAGTCCAGCGCCTCGATGGTGCGGACCCAGCGCATCGCCGGCGAGTCTTCCTCGCAGGCAGCGGCGCTCCCCACGGCAACTGCCGCCAAACACGCAAGAACGGCCACGAACTTCAGCACACCCATCGCGATCCTCCCCTTGGTCAGGAGCCGATCATACCCAAACCGGGCGCAACGGCGCTCCACGATCGCACCAACGTCGAACCCACGCCTGTGGGTCCGATGTAAGGCCGGCGCGCGCCGTTGCAAAAGAACGTAAAACGCCCGCATTCCGCGCAACTACGGCAGGAGCACGGCGTTGTAGTTCTCGAGAGGAGGGCAACCACGCCTCGCGGCGAAGGAGAGATGCGCATGTTGAAGCACACCATGGTCCGTACCGCTGCCATCCTGATGATCGCGGCTGCCCTGCTGGCGACTCCGGCTCTGGCCGACAACCACTGGATCAAGGTCGACGACAAGACGACCCTGGCCGGCAAGGCGCTCAAGGCGGGGAGCTACAAGGTCAAGATCGTGGAGAACGGTAGCTCCGCCGAGCTCCAGCTCTACAAGGGCAAGAAGATGGTCGCCTCGGCCAAGGGCAAGATGGTCGATGCCCCTGGCAAGATCCGTAGGGACGAGCTCGTCTACAAGCCGACCTCCGACGGCGGCAAGGAACTGGTCCAGCTCTATCTGGCGGGCAAGGCCAGGGGCATCATCCTGTCCTGACCCGACCTCAAGCGGATTCTTCGGCGCAGGCGCGTCCCCCGGCGCAGCGCACGAACGGACACCGTGGCGGCGGGGCTCAACCATACCCGCCACGGGTCCCACCCTCCGGGCCTCCACGCGGCCCTGATGTGGCCTTCATGCGGCTATACTCACGCCCTGACGCATGGAGGATCCCGATGGGCGGACTCAAGACCAAGCGAAACCCGGCCAACGTCAAGGCGTTTCTCAAGACGGTAAAGGACGAACAGAAGCGCGCCGACAGCTTCGCCCTGCTCGAGATGATGCAGGAGATCACCGGCGAACCGCCGATGATGTGGGGTTCCTCGATCATCGGTTTCGGCAGCTACCACTACCGCTACGCCAGCGGCCAGGAGGGGGACTGGATGCTGACCGGGTTCTCGCCGCGCAAACAGGCGTTGACCCTCTACGTGATGAGCGGTTTCGGCGGCGACAAGACCCATCTGCTGAAGAAGTTGGGCAAGCACTCCACCGGCAAGGCCTGCCTCTACATCAAGCGCCTGTCCGACGTGGATCCCGATGTGCTGCGGGAGATCGTGTCCCAGGGCGTCGCCGAGAAGAAGCGCCAGCACGTCGACTAGCCCCTGGAACCCGCGCGGATCGTTCCGACGCCTCCAGGCGTTGTGTCTCCCCCGGCCGGATTGCTACCATCCGTCCATGGATTGGAACTCCGCGCTGAATGCCGAGATCTACGACCTGTTCGTCCGCGAGCGCTCGGTCTACGACTGGCTCAACCGGCGCCTGGTCGAACTGGCCGAGCTGGATCAGGCGGAGCACATCCTCGACCTGGCCTGCGGCACCGGCGCCACGGTGCAGGCTTGCCTGCGGCAGATGCACGCCCGGGCCGAGATCGTCGGCATCGACGCTTCGGAAGCGATGATCCGGGTCGCCCAGGCCAACGTCCACGACCCCCGGGCGAGTTTCGTCCGCACCCCCGCCTCGGAACTCGACCATCTACCGGGTCCCTTCCAGCGCGTCGTCTGCTGCGCCGCGTTCTGGCAGTTCCCCTCGGCGGGCGCGGTCTTCCGCGCCCTGGCGCCCCACACCCCCGAGGGCAGCCGCTTCGTGTTCAACGTGCCCGCCGAACGGGTGCAGGGGGAGGCCTCGACCATTCATCCGATCCAGGCCGCGCTGATCACCGAGATCGAACGGGAATCCGGACGCAGCTTCGGCGGACAGCCGACCCTGGTCGATCCGGAGCACCTGCGCACCCGGGGGGCCGAGAGCGGCTTCCGTCTGCTCGAGACCCGGCGACTGGTCTACGAGGCCAATCAGGGCGAACTGTTCGAGTTGATGTCGATCCCCGCGATGATCGGCCCGTTGACCGAACATCTCGACGAAATCGGCCGCGACCGGCTGCTGGAGCGGGTTCGTCGACGGATCGACGCCGACCAGCAGGTCGAGGTCCCCTGGATCTACTTCATCTTCGAACGCTGACCCGCTCCCAGAAGTCGACAATCGGCCCGACCACCGGATTCACCTCCGCCGAGAACAGCACGTGCCCGGCGCCGGCGACGAAGCGCACCGAGGAGGCCGGCGTGATCGCCGCGAGCCCCTCGACCTGTTTGCGGCTGCAGAGGGAATCGGCGTCGCCGGTCAACAGCAGGACCGGGCACTCCCCTTTCCACGGGGATAGCGGCTCGTTCAGCGCGCGCCGGAACTGCCCCAGGAGCGCGGTGTAGGCGGTCGCCGCTCGCAGCCTGGAACTGCGGATCGACTCGACGAATGTGGGCGACAACTCGCCGTCCACCTCGGCGCCGCAAACTTCGAGGAACTCCCGCGCCAACTCCCCCCCGCGGGCCGGCCGGCGACCCCGGCGGGCGCCGGCCCAGGAGCGGGCCCGGCGCATGTCCATCGCCTCGGGTTCGGGAACGGGGGGAGCCATCAAGACGGCGGCCCGGGGTCGAGCGCGACAGCGGGCGACCATGCTGCGGACCAACCAGGCGCCCAGAGAGTGGCCGATCAGCAGATCCGGGGCCGGATCCAGATCGGCGACCCAGCGGGTGGTGCGCTCGACCAGGCTCGTCAGGTCGGGCAGGCCCCCGTCCCCCTCGTGGGAGTGGCCGTGGCCGGGGAGGTCGGGAATCCAGACCTCGAACCGTTCGGCCAGGGGCAGCGCCAGCGGCAACATGACATGGTGGTCGAGCCCGGGGCCGCCATGCAGCAGCACCACCCGGGGCCCACGCCCCAGCCGGCGGGCGTGCAGCAGCACCCCGCCCGATTGGTAGGCGAAAGCCGGTTCCAGGCTGCCCAGAGTCGACATGCTTCGATTATGGCGCAACGGCGCCCCTTTGCTCGCCCAATCCGGCCACCGCACCGGGAATGAACCCCGGGAGCCGGCTGTTGATGACCCTGTCCACCCACGGAGACTCCTCGATGCGACCCTCGACTCGATACGTTATTGCCCTGACCTTGTTCAGCCTGGCGCTGATCTCCGGCGGCACCGACGCCGCTGCCGCGACCCGGCCGGCCGCGCCGCAGGCAGCGCCCGAGTGGGAGGTTTCCCAGTGGCTCAACGGCGACCCGGGTAGCCTCGAGGACAACCGCGGCCGGGTGGTGGTGATCGAGTTCTTCCAGCTCTGGTGTCCCGGGTGCACGAAGTTCTCCCGCCCCCTGTTCCAACGCTGGAACCGGCTGTACGGGGAACGGGACGACATCCGCATCCTCTCGATCCACAGCGTGTTCGAGGGACACGGGCATCAGACGCTGCCCCGGCTGCGCGACTACCTCGCCGATCACGGAGTCACCCACCCGGTCGGGATCGACGCCTACGGCCCCGACGACGACGAAACCCCGCTGACGATGAAGCGCTACCGCACCCGTGGAACCCCCCAGGTCGTGATCGTGGACAAACAGGGCCGCCTGCGCTGGACACGCTTTGGCGGCTTCGATCCGGGCGCCGGCGAACGGGTCATCGACCAGCTGCTGGCCGAACCGGGAGCCGAAGCCGGGCCGTAGCCGGGCCACGCAGCGGGCGGCGCCTCCCGAGTTGGATCTCCGAATCGGGCAGGCAGTCCTCGGCAACGAAAATAACGCAACTTGCCGCCCCCGTTTGGTCGCGGGAGGATCCCGTTCCGGATCCTGAATCGACCTTTCTGCGGCCGGGTGACTCACTTCGCCAGAGCCTCCCGCATGAACTCGACGTAAGGTCAAATCGGATAAGCTGATCCGGACCGTTCCGTCTGAGCTCTCGGGGGACTCTGATGCGTCAACGAATCCTGCTCGCCGCCGTTCTGCTTCTCTCCTTCTCCTCCAGTTTCGCCATGATCCGTGAGGTCCCGCTGGACCAGCGGATCGAACAGGCGTCGCTGATCGTCGAGGCGCGGGTGGTGGAGTCCACGCCGTTTCGTGACGAAGGCGACGGGCTGATCTACACCGCGCATCGTCTCGCCGTGTCCAAGGCACTCAAGCTGGACGCGAGCCCGCTGGATACGCTGCGGGACCTGACGGTCATCACCCCCGGAGGGGAGTTCGACGGATCGCTGCACGTGGTGCACCCCTCCCTCGACCTCCATGCCGGAGCCGCCGGTTTGTTCTTCCTGGTCTCCAGAGATGGCTATGCCGGACTGGAACGGGCCTACGTGCCCGAGGCCAGCGTGCAGAGCTTCGTGCAGTACCTCGCCGACGGCCAGGCTCGGGATCCGTTCCACACCTACCGGGACGTGGCGAGCGAACTGTTCGACGTCGTGCGCCAACAGACCGGCGCACCGCT
>CAZBZH010000110.1:0-10367 GCA_964496265.1 uncultured Acidobacteriota bacterium
AGACCCGCGTGATCACGCGCAGGATCACCCATCGCATCCGGGCCGGCCTCGACCACAGGTGCCACGTTCTGCACGGTCACTGTGGCCGCGCCCCAGTTGAGCGACGAGAGTGGCACATCGAAGCCGTCGATGCACACATCGTCGCTCGAGGTCGGGAAGCTGTCGGTATCCCAGTTGGCCGCCTCCTCCCACAGGCCGTTGCCGTTGTCGTTGTCGAAGTTGATGCTGCCGGGGCAACCGACTGCCGCCACGCTCTGGGATCCGCTGTCGAGCAGCGCGAGCAGGGCGTCGCCGCCGTGTCCTTCGGGCTCCAGCGGGCGGGTGCCCTGCGCGGGGCGCGCGTCACCCCGGGCCGCCAGGACCACCCGCGAGTCGGGGAGCAGCGCGATACTGCCCTGGCCGGCGTCAAATCGCTGGGTCTCCTCGATGGCTAGATCCCGACCGTCGAGGCGGGTCGCGAATCCGCTGCCGCTGACCCACACCTTCGCCGCCGGGTCGACCAGGACCCGGTTCGGCAGGTCGTCTGCGCCCAGGTCGCTCCGCGTCGGGGCCGCGTCGCCGCCGGGCGGGATCTGCGCGACGTAGCCCCGGTCGGTTGCCGGCTCGATCGCGTTGGAGCCCTCGCCGTTGCCCGGCAGGTCGATGCTCCCCGTCGATCCCGCGATGTACACCCGGCCCCGTTCATCGAGGGCGAGCGAGCGCAGAGAGTCCTCGGCGCTTCCGCCGAAGTAAGAGGAGCGGACCAGGCCGGCGCCCCAGGGCTCGATGGTGAGCAGCACGCCGTCCCGGCCGCCGCCCGGTTCCGGTTGAAATGCCTCGCGAACATCCAGGTCGTCGGATTCGGTATTGCCGCCGATCCATAGGCGCTCGTCGGCATCGAGGGCAATGGCGAGTACCTCGTCGTCGCCACGGCCGCCGAAGTAGCTCGACCAGACCACCTCGCCGGCTTCCGCTGCCCATGCCATCACGAACCCGTCGGACCCGCCGTTGCGGGTGTGCTGGATCGCGCCCTCGGTCAGCGGGAAATCGTCGCTGGTGGTGCTGCCCACGATCCACAGCTGTCCCCGGCGATCGAGGGCCAGGTCGTGAACGTTTTTGACCCCCTCGGTCTCGAGCGCCAACACGCGGTCGATGCGAGACCCGTCGGCGCTGAGCCGGATGGCGTACAGGGCATCGTCGGCGGTGGTTCCGGCGAGGGTGACCCGGCCGGTGCCGTCAACGGCCAGGCCCGCGGCAGTCGCGCCGGCGCCCAGATCGAGGTAGGTGGTCGAGAGCACCGAAGTCGCCTCGGAGTCGATCCGCATCAGCAGCACCCGATCCGACGCATTCCGCGCCACCAGATAGATCGATCCGTCAGCGCCGCCGGCGACGTGCACGTCCCGCAGCGCCGCCTTGGTCGCGGGGATGGCTTGGGGGTTGGCCAGGGTGAACTGCACGGTCATCGGGACGGCTTCGTCGCGGCCGGTTAGCTTTTTATAGGGTTCGTAGCGGCCTGGCTTCGTCGCGGCCGGTTACCGCGACACCGAGGCCGGCGCCGGGGTGGGGCACCAGCGCAGCCGGCAGTTCCACCGCCTCGTCTCCCGCGCCCTGCAGCGCGAGCGGCCGTCCGTGGTGCAGCACGGCGTCTCCGGTACGCAGGCGCAGACCTCCGTCGGACATGGGTTCCAGCGTCGTTGTCCCATCGAGGCCGATGGAGAGATCCTCCAGCGCCGCCCCGGCGGCGACGTGCAGCGTCAGGCTGAGCGCTTCACGATCCCCCGACACGGCGAGATCGATCCCCGGGCGGACCGACGGGTAGCGGATCTCGCCGAAGGTCGGGATATCGACCTGTTGGCTGGAAGGGTCCGCGAAAGACAGGTAGTGGGTCCTGCCGACCAGTTGCACGCCGGGGACAGGTTCGGTCTGCGCGCCTTCGCCGAAATCGAAGCGCAGCGGCTGCCACCCGTCGGTCGCCCAGCGGGCCTCGACGGTCATGCCCCGGTCGTCGAGCAGCGCGCGGAAGCCGCGGCCCCGGGCGGCGAAGCGCTGGGAGGCATCCAGCTGGCCGAGGTTCTGCTCGAAGCTCAGCGGAAGCGCGGGAAGGTTCTCGGCGCGCGGGGAGCCTGCCCCGGGCACGGCGGCCTGCTCCTTTTGCAACTCCTCGCCGCCACCGAGGATTCCGGTGAGGAGAATCAGAAGAATCGCGGGCAAGCTGCCGCGGAGGAATGAGCTGTACTTCATGGCCTTCTCCTGGGGACGCCTCGGGCGCCTTCGTTTCGTGTTCAACCCGTAAACGACGGTCACGGGCAGAACCCGACAGGGCAGACGCAAAAAAGGGCAAATGCCCGGGACCGAAACTTCGTGAAGGGGTGTCGGGTGGACGCCGGAGACGTCGTTTACGGGGTGTAGACTGGCGTCATGTCGGACCGTGCCGAGACCACTCGCGTGCTCGCGAAGGCGGCCGGCAGTGATGCCGCGGCCGTCGACCAACTCTTCCCCAGGATCTACGGAGAGTTGCGCCGACTGGCGCAGCACTACCTGGCGGGGGCGGGGGAGGACACCATGCAGGCCACGGCTCTGGTCCACGAGGCCTATCTCAAACTGATCGACCACACCGCGAGCGGTTGGGTCGACCGTGCCCACTTCTTTGCCGTCGCCGCCCGGGCGGTGCGCCAGGTCTTGCTCGATCATCACAAGGGCAAGGGCCGGGTCAAACGGGGAGCGGGGCAGCAGCGGGTGGATCTGGAACAGGCGCTGACCCTCGGGCAGGTACGGGATACCGACGCCCTCGCGCTGCTGCAGGTGCTGGAACGTCTGGGCCAGGCGCACCCGGGCCAGGAGCGGGTGGTTGAGCTTCGTTTCTTCGGCGGGCTGACTCACGAGGAGATCGCCGAGGTGCTGGGAGTCAGCGTCCGCACCGTCGAACGACGCTGGCGTTTCGGCCGGGCCTGGCTCTATCGGGAACTGACCGGTCAACAAGCCGATGGTTGATCCGGCGCGGCTGGAGCGGATCTTCGAGGAGGCGTTGGACCTCGAGGGGGATGCCCGTCGTGAATACCTGGCCCGGGAATGTGCCGGTGACGGGGCGTTGCTCGCCGAGGTGCACTCGTTACTCGATGCCGACGACGCCGCCGGCCGCTTTCTCGAACCCCCGCAGGACCCGGTGGCGCCGGATCCAGACCTGGGCAAGACCGTCGGACCCTGGAAGCTGCTGCGGCTGCTCGGCACCGGCGGGATGGGGCGGGTCTACCTGGCCGAGCGGGGCGACGGTGCCTTCGACAAGCGGGTCGCGGTCAAGCTGATCCGGGTCGGCCTCGATACCGCCGACGTGTTGCGCCGTTTCGAACAGGAACGCCGGGTGCTGGCCGGTCTCGAGCATCCGAACATTGCCATGTTGATCGACGGCGGGGCCACCGGGGAGGGCGTGCCGTTCCTGGTGATGGAGCTCGTCGAGGGCACGCCGATCGATCGCTACTGCGACGAACACCGTCTATCGGTGGAGGAGCGCCTCGAGCTGTTCCGCGAGGTCTGCGTGGCGGTGCAGCATGCTCACCGGAACCTGGTGGTGCATCGGGACATCAAGCCGAGCAACATCCTGGTGCGCGGCGACGGCTCGGTGAAGCTGCTGGACTTCGGCATCGCCAAGGTGTTGGAGCAGGACGCCGGCGACTCGACCACCCGCACCGGGACCCGGGCGATGACGCCGCGCTACGCCAGTCCCGAGCAAATGCAGGAAAAGAACGTCACCACGGCGACCGACGTCTATTCCCTCGGGGTGGTGCTGTTCGAGCTACTCACCGGAGGACGGCCCTACGCCGCCGAGGATCTGGCACCCCGGGCATTCGAGCGGGTGGTCACCGAAGGGGATCCCACCCGGCCCAGTAGCGCCGTGGCCTCCTCCCCCGTGGCCGAGCGGGAAGGGGGCACCCGTTCGCTGGCGAAGCGGCTGGGAGGTGATCTGGACACGATCATCCTGACCGCGATCCGCAAGGAGCCGGAGCGGCGTTACGGCTCTGTGGAACAGTTCTCCGAGGATATCCGCCGACACCTGGAGCGCTTCCCGGTGCTCGCCCGGCCGGACACCCTGAGCTACCGCGCCGCCCGTTTCATCGCCCGCAACCGTGCCGCTGTCTTGGCCGCGGGTGGGATCGTGCTGGCGCTGATCGCCGGCACCGCGATCAGCACCCATTTCGCCTTGCGGGAGGCCCGGCAGCGGACGCTGGCCGACGGGCGCTTCGACGACGTGCGGGAGCTGGCGACCACCTTTCTCACCGAGGTGGATTCAGCCATCGTCGGCGAGGGCAAGATCGCGGCCCGGGAGCGGATCGTCTCCACCGGGCTGGCCTACCTGGACGAACTCGCCGGAGAGGCCGGGGACGACATCGAGGTGTGGCGCGATGTGGCCCGGGGGTATTTCCGCGTCGCCCGGATCCAGGGAGATCCCAAGGCGCCCAGTCTCGGGGATGCCGAGGCGGCGTTGGCCAGCGCTACCAAGGGGCAGGAAGCCGCCGCGCGGTTGGCGGAGCTCGATCCGGCGGGCACCGAGTCCCGGCTGATCGAGGTAGAGGGGCACCTGCTGTCCGGCGATCTGGCGCGACACCTCGCCGATGCCGACCAGAGCCTGGTTCACTTCAGGCAGGCTCTGGAGGCAAGGCAGCGCATTGCCGAGACCGTTCCGGATTCCGATCTGGCCGAGCCGCGATTGGATACGGTGCACTTCCGGCTGGGCTACATGTACGAGCGCCTGACCCTGCAGGAACAGGCCATCGAGCAATTCCAGCAGGCATGGGACATCGAGGAAGCGCTGATTCGCGAGCACCCCGACCGACCGGAGCTGTTTCAGGCGTTGGCCGTGACCCTGAACTCGATGAGCCAGAGCTATCGCTTCGCCGGCCGGCCCGAAAAGGCCCTCGAACTCTTGCCGCCCCTGCGGGAACGGCTGGTCGCCGAGGCCGAGCGCCACGAGCCGTTGCGTCCGGTGCTGGCCAATCTGCGCTACAACCTGGGTTGGGCCTACGCCGACCAGGGAGAGCTGGAGCGGGGTATCGCTGAACTCGAAGGGGTTGCCGCCTTCTACCGCGGGCTGGCCGACGCCGATCCCAACGACATGACGGCGTTACGCAATACGGCGTCGGCGCACCACGACCTGGGGGACCTGGAGGCCCGTCGTCACGATGTCGCGGCCAGCGCCCGGCACTATGCCGAGTTGTTGAGCTTGCGGCGCCGGATCCTCTCCCGTTCTCCCGACTCCGCGCTGTTCCGCTCGGACCTGATCGCGGCGTTGTCGGCTCACGCCGAAGGGCAGGTCGCCGAGGGGCTGGCGGTGGGTGGTCTCGACGCGCTCAACGAGGCGATCGAAGTGGCCGATGCCCTGGTCGACGAGGTGGCCGAGGCGTATCACCAACGGAGCGCCGCCACCGTGCGTCGGCGGGCGGCGGAGGTGGAACGGATCGTGGCCCGGGACGCCGCTGGGGCGTCGCGGCGATCGCGGCTCCGTCGCGGGGTCTCCCTGCTCGAAGAGGCGGTCCAGGCGATGGACGCCATCGCCGAACCCTCGGAGCGAGACGCCGCCGTTCTGGCCGAGATACGGGACGAGCTGCGTCGTTTCCAGGCGGAGCTGCGGGGCTCCTGATCGATCCGCCGCCTGTCGGCCCCGCTGCCGGTCACGCTACAATCCGCGGCCGGTAGGAGACCGATGGAGCAAGAACTCAAAGCGTTGTTCGAGCGGTGTCTCGATGACCTGGAAACAGGACTCGGGCAACGTGGGAGCGCCTATCGCTGGCCCGCCCTGGCCACGGCGGGATCGGCGGCGCGGATCGTGGTGCTGCGCCAACTTCGCCGCGAACCGCTGTGCATGAGCGTCTACACCGATGTGCGTACCGCCAAGGTGCGGCAACTGCGTGAAGACCCGGCGGCGGAGCTCTTGTTTTTCGATCGTGAATCGCTGCTTCAGCTTCGCGTCGGCGGCAAGGTGACCCTGCACCACGGGGACGCGGTGGCGCGGCAAGCCTGGGGCGACAGCAGCCACCTGCAGCAGGACTACGCCCGGCTGTTTCCTCCAGGCTCCGCAACCGACCCGGAGAAAGCGCGGGCCCTGTCGGGGGACGGATTCGACAACTTCGCGGTGCTGCGGCTCACCGCCGAATCCATCGACTGGCTGCAGCTGAGCCGGGAGGGACACCGCCGCGCGCGTTTCACCCGGGCGGCCGAGAGCTGGGACGGTAGCTGGGTGGTGCCCTGATGCCGACTCGGATCCGGGCCTACGAGCCCCGGGACTGGCCCGGGGTCTGGGAGATCCTCGAGCCGATCTTCCGCGCCGGCGAAACCTACGCGGTGTCAACGGATATCGCCGAGGCCGATGCACGCGAGATGTGGGTCGAGGCTCCGCGCTTCGTCTTCGTCGCCGAGGGGGAAGCGGCAGAAGGGGAGCGCGGCGCGGGACGCGAGGGCAAGCCGGAGATCCTGGGCAGCTACTTTCTCAAGACCAACCAGGCCGGGCCCGGCGACCATGTCTGCAACTGCGGCTACGTGGTCTCCGAACGGGCCCGGGGGCAGGGATTGGCCTCGGCGATGTGCGTGCACTCCCAGCAGCAGGCCCGCAGCGCAGGCTACCGGGCCATGCAGTACAACCTGGTGGTGGCGACCAACCGCGGCGCGGTGCGGCTGTGGCAGAAACACGGGTTCGAAATCGCGGGCACGCTACCCGGAGCCTTCCGCCACCCGACCGAGGGCTTCGTCGACGCCTACGTGATGTTCAAGCAACTGGCGTGATGTTCAAACGACCAGGGGACGCCGGACCTTCAGCCGAAGCTCTGTTGCCCGAGGGAGGCCAACGCCTGTTCGATACCGCCGGTCAGCGGTTCCCCGTGGCTTGGCAGGATGCGCTCCGGTTTCAGCGCGGCGATTCGTTCGGCGGCGCCGCGAAACGCCGGCTTGTCCTTGATCATCATGCGGTAGAGCGGCGAGACCCGGGTGCCGGGGACCCAGCGGAACAACTTGAGGAACAGGTTGGTGCCGAAGGTCGATCCCCCCTCGGGGAAGTGCATCATCCAGTCGGCGAGGATCAGCGAACCGCTGGCCTTGTGGTAGAGCGCGACCTCGTTGACCCGGGGCATGCCTTCCAGTGGAATCGCTTCCAGCTCGTCCCGTGCGGCGGGCCAACTGGAGAGCGGTCGGATCCGCTCGGCCGCCAGACCCTCTTTCTTGGCGCCCTCGGTCAGGTAAATCTCCGCCTCGGGCCAGTCCTGGTGGGCTTCGGGCACGAAGGTGTTGTGGAACGCGGTCTGAACCACGAGCCGCCGCACCGGAGCTTCGGCGGTCAGCTCCCGAACGGCGCCGTCGGATAGCGGAACCGGGCCGATCAGGGTCCAGCCGTCCTCGCCGCGGACGGCGGTCATCCGTCGCCCGATGTGGGCCCGCATCATCGTGAAGTCGATGGAGTAGGTCCAGAGGTCTTGGTGCCAGCGTTGCCAGCGTTCGAGGTCGCTCACAGATGCCTCCGCCGAAAGCCCCCCTCCGGGCGAGCCAGTATAGCTTCGCCGCTAAAACGGAGCGCCTGCACCCGAAGCCGCAGGCGCCCCGTGCCTCACTGGGAGAAGATGGCTCGGCCGCCGGGCGCGTACGGTGAGACTAGTCGGCGGCCGAGCCGAGCTGTGGGGCCTCTCATGGGTACGCCCAAACCCGGCCCCCGGCTGAGCCTGCGTTGCGCCGCCACAACACCCCGCCTCGAGCCGCTGCAACATCCCTCGGGCGGCCCCGTGACAGCAGGAAATGCCGTGCTAGTATTTCCGCCTTGCCAGCGCGCGCGCGTAGCTCAGCTGGATAGAGCGCCAGCCTCCGGAGCTGGAAGTCGCAGGTTCGAATCCTGCCGCGCGTACCACCCCGAACAAGCACCGCCAACCTGCCGCCGAGGGTCCGACGCGTTGTGCACGTCTGCGCGACCCATGGGCACGGTATTCCGGGTTCAAGCGTGAACCGACAAGAAAGGATGTCAGGTTGCCATGTGGGGTGAGGCCTGGAGCGGCCGTGGCGCGGAACGCGCCGGAGAGAGACTAGCCCAGCAGTTCGATGACGTTGAGCAGGGCCAGCGCGCCGATCGCGATCATGCCGACGGCAATGACCGCCGCGGCGACGCTTCGCCCCCAGTGCCGGGTGATGACTTCTTCACGAATTGCCATGACCACTCTCTGTACGGCGACCCCTGCGGACAGTCCAGCAACATATCGGGGGAGGATGAGAAATCTCTGTAAGCGACTCCGGAAACACCCTCCGGAGTTTCAATTCCATGAGATGGCGGGCCTAGAACGATCCGGGGAGCGGCCGCCTGAAGGGGGTTGTCGGACGGGGATAATCCGCCAGGTCCCGGGCGGCCTCGCGCCCCTGCTCCCAGCCGCAGCGGTTGATTCCGCGCATCAGGTAGAAGATCGGAGCCTCGACCGGATCGCCGGAGGGCTCCTCGATCGAGGTGGCGCTGGTTTCGCCCACCAGTCTGGGTCGGTCGATTGTTGCTGAATAGGAACGCCAGAGGCGGTATCCGGCGATCCCTTCATCGAGCCAGGACCAGCGCACGCCGCCGTCCATCTTGGCGGCGCGCAGGGTCGGCAGCGATGGGCGGGGAGAGGGTTCGTCGCAGGTCATCGGCTCGCAGGCGTTCGGCAGCTCCAGCCGCAGGGGCAAGCGGGTGTGGCCTTCCTCGAGACTCAGCGACAGTTCGAAGGGCAGGCTCGCTCCGCAAGGAACCTCGGGCTGCAAGGTCAGTCGGAAGGTCTCGAAGCCGGCCTGAGGTTGTCCGTGGTACAGCAGTGGCCAGCCCACGTCGGGACCGGTGACGCGGACCCACGGCCCCAGGTCGGTCAACAGCTCGCCGTGAACCACCCGCACCGGTTCGCCGGAGGAGCTGACCAGATGCACGTTCAGAGCGACGGTTTCGCCGGGGTCCAGCAAACCGTTTCCGTTGCCTCCAGGCGCGGCGTCGTCGATCTCGACCTGGTGGACCCAGACCGGTGACAGGGCGTTGAGCGCCCGGCGCGCGTCGGGGCGGGGTCCGATCGATCCCTGGTGGGGACCGGCCTGTTGCGGCATGCCGCTTTCGACCAGCAGCGCACGCATCTGGCGCGAGTCCAGTGGCGCGGCGCCGCGAGCCCGCTGAACGCCCTGAATCGACGCAGCGAGCCCCGCGACCAGTGCCGACGCGGAACTGGTGCCGCTGAAGCGGGAGGTGTAGGCCTGGTTCGGGTCTCCGCCGCCGATCCACAGGGCGCCGTATCCGGTGGTGGCGACGTACTCGCCCCAGCTCTGCAGATCGACCCGTGAACCATGGTTGGAGAAGTTCAGGCGCGAGCCCTCGGGCTGGGCGCTATGGGGCACCGCGCCGCCGCCGACGAGGATCGCGCCGGAGTCCCGCACCTTGCGGTTGAACGCTCCCTGGAACTTGGAGGCATCCAGGTTCTGGTTCCCGTTGCCGGCGGCCTCGATGACGATGATGCCCCGGGCGGTCGCTTCGGCGATGGCGTCGAACTCCGCCTGATGCCATTCGACCGGCACCAGCTGACCGCCGGGGCCGTAGGCCTGGGCTTCGACCAGGATGATGTCCCCCCGCTCGAGTTGCTGCAGGGCGCAGTAGATCGCCCGGGCGACGCTGGCCGAACGCCCCGGCGGATACTGGCTGGCCAGCAGCAGTTCGGCGTCGGGGACCATCCCGGTCATGCCGAAGTGGTTCTCGTCGGCGGAGAGCACGCCGGCCACGGCGGTTCCGTGGTTGCGGTAGAAGTCCCGGTCGGCGAAACAGATGCGCTTGTCCTTGAGCGAGGTCAGGTCTTCATGGTGCGTGCGCCAGGAGTACTCGACGTCGACGATGGTCACTCCCTCGCCCCGGGCGCCGGGAATCGACCAGGCCTCGAAGGTGCCGAGGCCGAACGGAGGCTCCATCAGGTGGAGCTGGTGATCGACGAAGTCCGGCGTCGCCGGCTCGGGGTCGACGGCGGTCTCTCCCGGAGGCGGCGCCGGGGTCGGAGAAAGGTAAGCGTCCTCGACCAGCGACGATTCCTTCAGGGCCAGGAGCAGCTTGCGCCGCTTGCCGGCGGGAACCTCGAATTCGAGATAGCGCCCGCTGAGTTCCAGGCGCCCACCCGGGGTGAGCCGCTGCGGCCGGGTCGAGGGGGTATCTCCCTCGAGCAGGCGTTCGAGGCGGAACACGCCGAAGTCCTCGAGCAGCGGACGCAGTTGGTCCGCCGAGGTGGCGTGATCCGAGAGCTTGACGGTGATCAGGCCGGGCGGGGCGGCGAGGGTGTTGAAGGTGCGGCTGAAGGGGTCCGGCTGCAGGAAGCGGCGTGGCTTGCCTCCGCGCTCGGGGGAAGCCGCACTGGCCGCACCGGACAGCAGCCCTGCGG
>CAZBZH010000111.1:0-10309 GCA_964496265.1 uncultured Acidobacteriota bacterium
ACCCGGGCGGCGTCGTTCAGCCCCGAGAAACGGAACGACCAGCGATGCAGCCGGGAGCCGATCAGCGCCAGCAGCCGGTAGCAGACCAGCAGCAGCGTGAAGGCGGGCAGGGTCGATGCGTAGGGGGCGGGGATGACGCCGTCGAAGCGAAGGAGCGTCGCAATCCAGAGGGCGCCGGCGGTGATCGCCGCGTCCGTCGCGAGAACCGCGCCGACACGCAAACGCGAGGCCCAGAGGGACCTGCTGTTGCGTGGACTGGTTTCGCTATGACTCATCCAAAACCTCGGCGAGAACCTCGACCACCCGGTCAACCGCGGCCTCGCTCAGATGATTGTGGAACGGGATGGCCACCGTTCGACGGGCCATGGATTCGGTCACAGGAAGCCCGTCGGTTGAGGAATTTATGTATTTTCTTGCGTAGGTCAACTCGTGCACCGGCTGAAAGTATCCGCGCACCGGAATCCCGCGCTGCTCCATCTTCTTCATCACCGGATCCCGGTCGAGTCCCTCGGCCAGGCGCACCACGTAGACGAACCAGCTCATCGTGACGTGGTCCTGCACGGTAGGCGCTTCTACCCGGGGGAGACCGGCCAGACGTTCATTATACAGGGATGCAACATGCGCGCGGCGCTCCATGAAGGTGTCCAGGCGCCGGAACTGAGACAGGCCCAGGGCGGCGCTCAGTTCGTCCATCCGGTAGTTGAACCCCAGGCGCGGATGATCCAGCCAGGCGCCCATGGCGTCCCGCCCCTGGTTGCGCAGGCTGCGGGCCAGGGTCGCCAGGTCGTCGTCGTCGGTGACCAGCATGCCCCCTTCGCCGGTGGTGATCTGCTTGTTGGGGTAGAAGGCGAAGGCGCCGGCGTTGCCCAGGGAACCCAGCGGGCGCCCGCGGTACTCCGAGCCGATCGCCTCGCAGCAGTCGTCGATCAACAGCAGGTCGTGCTTCCTGGCCAGGGTCTCGAGGCCGTCCCAGTCGGCCGGATGGCCGAACACGTCGACGACCATGATCGCCCGGGTCTTCGGCGTGATCCGCCGCTCGCAGTCCTCGATCGACAGGTTGAGGGTTTCCGGCTCGATGTCGACGAACACCGGCGTCGCCCGCTCGTAGAGGATCGCGTTGACGCTGGCGGCGAAGGTGAACGAGGGCACCAGCACCTCATCCCCCTCACCGATGCCGAGACCCCGCACCGCCAGATGCAGCGCGGAGGTTCCCGAACTGAGCGTGATCGCGTGCTTGACGCCGCAACGCTCGGCGACCGCCTCCTCGAACCCGCGGGCACAGGGCCCCAGGCCGAGCACGCCGCTACGCAGCGTCTCCTCCACCGCCTTGAGGTCGGAGGCGTCGATGTCCGGTGCGGACATCGTGATCGGCGGAAGCTCCTTGGAAACGTTCGGCACCTGTTCACTCATCGCAGTTCTCGGACCCCGTGAAACGCGGCATCGTCGCGTGGTTTTCGGCTGAGATTCCGCGACGATTTACCAGCGTCGCGGCGGTCAAAAACAATATGCGCAGATCGAGGGAGAAGGTCACGTTCTCGACGTACCAGACGTCCATGTCGAGCCGCTCGTTCCAGGGCACGGCGTTGCGGCCGTTGACCTGGGCCCAGCCGGTGATGCCCGGACGGACCTCGTGCCGGCGGGCGTGATGTTCGCTGTACAGGGGCAGGTAGTCGGTCAGTAGCGGCCGTGGGCCCACCAGGCTCATCTCGCCACGCAGCACGTTGACCAGTTCGGGAAGCTCGTCGAGGCTCGTGGACCGCAGTGCCTGCCCGAAAGGGGTCAGCCGTTCGGAGTCGGGGAGCAGCTCGCCGTCGGCGTCCCGGGCATCGGTCATCGTGCGGAACTTGAGCAGTTCGAAGGGGCGGCCGCCCAGCCCGGGCCGAGCTTGCCGGAAGAACGCGGGGCTGCCCAGCCGGATCCTGACCAGGAGCCAGGTGATGAGGAGAAGCGGCCCGGCGGCGATCAAAACCATGAGGGACAGGCAGACATCCACGGGGCGCTTGAGCCAGGTCCGATAGACTTGCACGCGTCGTATTCCGCTCCAGGGGTACGGACTCTTCCCGCCTACCGTTCTCCTTGTCAGGATATCACGGCGCGCCCGGCGGGGTGCGGTGTATCCTCCCCCATCCTTCGGGCGGCGGGACTGCCGTGGGCGGTCGCGCTGGAGCGAATCGGTGTTCAAGAGCGTCATCCGAAATGTGGGCATGAGCGGGTTCGCTCTCGCCGCCGCCGCCGTCAGCTCGCTCATCGCGCTTCCGGTCCTCAGTCGCAACGTTCCCACCGATCGTTTCGGCCAGCTCACCTTCATCTTGATGCTGGTCAACCTGGCCGCGGCCCTCGACGGCATCCGGCTGCCGTTGGTCAAGCTGCTCCATTCCCGGGGGCGGCGGCGGCCGGTGATCCGCGCCGGTCAGTCGGTGGGCGCGATTCTGGCGTCGATCGGCTTCGCGGCGTCGCTCCTGGTGACCCAGGCCTTCGGGCTCGGCGATTACGGCTGGACCGAGTCGGTGTTGATCGCCGCGGCGGTGGCCTGCTGGCTCCTGTCCTCGCCCTACGCGGGTCTGCTGATCGCCGAGCACCGGGTCGGACTGGTCCAGGTGGTGCGCAGTCTCGGCATCGCCACGATCTATCTGTTCTTCGCCGCCTGGTCCTACCGCTCCGACGAGGTCAGCCACTACGCTCTGGCGACCCTGGTCCTCTTCGTCGCCATGCTGCTGAGCTTCCGGCAACTGGCCGCCGGGCTCGGACCGGTCGAGGAGGCGGGGGAGCCGGGAGAAACCGGCGAGAGTCTGCGCTGGCTCTATCCCCGGGTCGGCCCGCTGCTGTTGTTCCAGGTCATCGCCGCCTTCGCCTCGACCCTCGACGGATTCTTCGTCACCACCTTCATGGGGGTCTCCTCGTTCGGCCTGTACGCGGCGCACCATGGCATCACCGTCCGGCTGAACCTGATCGCGGCGGTGGTCAGCCGCGCCGTGTTCCCGCACCTGTCGGCGGAGCTCGATCCGGCTCAGCTCTCCCGCTACAGCCTGATCCTGCGGGGCACGCTCCTGTTCCAGCTGCTGGTCTCGTTCCCGGTCTTCTTCTGGTCCCGGGAGCTCTCCAGCTTGCTCTTCGGCGAGGCGTACGCCCCGCACCACGGCGTGATCCGGGTGGTGGTGGTGGCGGTCACGGTCCAGACCGTCGGCTACTTCGGTCCGGCGCTGCTCAACGCCCTGGGAGATTTCTCCACCCAGACCTGGTGCTTCGCGGCCGGGCTGCTGGTGATGGCGCTGTCCGGCCCGTTCCTGGTGCAGCACCACGGTCTGATCGGCGCGGCGCTGATGTTCCTGGCGGGCCGCTTCGCCGACGTGCTGATCTGCGGAGTGACCCTGCGCCGGCTGCGCCGGCTGTCTCCCGAGGTCGAGGGGCCCCTCAGGATCCGGCTGGGCCTCTTCCTGGTGGCGGTCTTCGCGCTGTTCGGCGCGGTCACCTGGATGACCCCGGCCTGGCTGCCTGGTCTGATCTTCGAACTGGTCCTGGCGGTCGGCGGCCTGGGGCTGCTATTCAGTGGGGCGGAGCGCGCCGACGTCCTCCGGCGGCTCCCGTTGGCTCGAGGTTGACGCCGGGCCGCGTGCCGAACCTATACTTCTTATGTCAGGAAACGGTGCCGGGGGTCCGGGAGGGAGCCTGGCCGGGGGAGGATCGAGATTGACCCACGCGGGAACACTCAGGAAGGCCATGCCCTACGGGCAGGAGGCCGCCCTGTTCTGTCTGGTCAGCGCCTTCGGCTTCGTCGTCCAGGTGCTGCTCAGTCTGGCCGGGGCCTGGCAGGTGCAGGCGCTGCTCTACCTGATGTTCTACGTCGCGGGCGGCGTGCTGCTGGTGCGCTGGTTCGGCTTCTTCGATCCGCGAAGCCTGTTCTTCCTCTCGTTCGGGCTCTACGCCGGCTCCGGACCGATCGACACGCTGATCTACGTCAACTCCCTGGCTCTGGACGCCCAGCGCCAGTCGATTTCCCTCTACTACAGCACGCTGTTTCTGCTCTGCGTGGTGGTGGCGATCAGTGTGGGGGAGGGGCGCAAGGGCAAGGCCCCGATGGCGGTCGACGACACCGGTGAGCGCAGGGCGCTCTGGTTCTTCCTGGTCCTGCTCGGCGTGCTGTGTTTCGCCTACTTCGTCCTCGCCGATGCGGTCTACGGCTGGTCGGTGGTGCGGCGCTCGCGCATGGAAATCTACGCCAACAAGTCGGTCGCGCTGGATCTGTTCCGGCTGGGCTTCTCGGCCTGCAGCGTGTTCGCTGCCTGGACGCTGCGCCGCGCCTCGGCCTCCCGCGCCCACTACTACGCCCTCGCCGGTCTGGTCGCCGCGTTCGGCTGGGCGGACATGGTCTTCATTGGCGACCGCAAGCTGGTCGTCGGCGTGATCTTCGGCGTCATGTTCGTCACGCTCTTCGGCCGGTCGGTCTCGCTGCGCACCTACGCGATCATCGGGACGCTGATCGTGGGGATGATCATCTTCGGCAAGATCCGCTCCACTCCGATGGATCAATGGGGCTCCACCGTGCAGACCGGGTTCACCGCCAAGTGGCTCAACCCGGCGACCTCGGAATTCGGCGGCTTCGCCATGCTGTCCGACGCCTATATCGTCGATCACACCGAGTTGACCGAGATGCGGCCGACCTATCTCCAGGCAGTGCTGTGCCTGATGCCCAAGGCGATCTACCCGGACCGGCCGCTGAGTCCCACCGAGTGGGCGGCCAAGACCTACTTTCCGGCGGTCTACCGGCAGGGAGGCAGTCGCGCGTTCAACGCGGTCATCGAGAGCATGGTCAACCTGTGGATCTTCGGTCCGCTGCTGGTCGGGTTCCTGTGGGGCCGGCTGTTGACGGCGATGGCGGTCTGGTCCAGGCGCCCCGCGGGGCTCCTGGTCGTGGGCGTGATGATGCAGGTGCTGCTGTTCGCGGCGCGGACATCCTTCGTGACCTACATCCGTTCGGCCATCCTGCTGCTTTCCGTGACCGCCGCGCTGCATCTGCTGCACGAGATGCTGTTCGCCAATGCCGGGCCGCGAATCCGCCTGGGGAATGCCCGCGCTCAGGAGCCGTTGCCCTCCCGCACGGGACGTTAGCGCTCTCCGGCGACCTCGGCGAGCTCTTCCGGAGCGGGGAGGTTGCCGCGCTCCGCCGCCGCGCGAAGCACCCGCTCGAGCTGGGCGCCCAGACGGTCACGGTCGAACAGGGTCTTCGACGCTTCCACCCCGGCCCGGGACATCGCCGCAAGGCGGGCTGGGTCGCCGAGGAGGCCGACGAGCTCACCCGCGGCCCGCTGCGCTTCGCCGGCGGGCATCACGAGCCCCAGCTCACGCCGCCGGATCAGATCGGCGAGCCAGCCCTCGTGGTTGATCGCCACCGGTGTCCCCGCGGCGATGGCGTCGAAGAACTTGTTGGCCGAGTTGTGCCGCATCTCGGGGATGTCGATCACGAACGAGGTGGCCAGGGTCGCCGCGGACAACAGGTCCGGCATCTCTTTCTTGGAGACCGCCGGCAGCATGAAGAACGACCGGTCGAGCACCCCCCGCTCCTCGGCGAGCCGGCGAATGCGCGCCTCTTCCCGGCCGGTGCCGACCACCAGGAAGCGCACCTCGGGATCGATCTTGCCGACGTGTTCCGCCAGCTGAACCATGTAGTCCAGTCCGTTGACATGGCCGATCGTGCCCGCGTAAAGCACCAGCGGGCGGTCGCCGAGCCAGGGATGAGCCCGGCGGAAAGCGGCCCCCCGTTCGGCGGGCACGTGAAACAGCTCCCGGTCGCAGCCGTTGGGGATGGTGAAGATCCGCTCGGGCGGGTAGCCCACGGCGGCGACCCCCTCGGCCATCCCCGGAGAGAGCGCGACGACGGCGAAGGAGTTGTTGTAGGCGATCTTCTCGAGCCGCCGCGCGGCGGCGATCATCCACGGGTTCTTCAACGCGCCGACGGCGATGGGGATCTCGGGCCAGAGGTCCCGCACCTCGAAGACCATCGGAATGCGCCGCCGCTTGGAGGCGAACCAGCCGGGGATCACGATGGTCAGCGGCGTGCTCGTGGCGAACACCACGTCGGCGTCGGAGAAGCTCATCGCCTTGAGGCTGGCCAGCACCGAGAAGCGGAGGAACGCGTGAATCCTACCGGCGGCGCCCATCTTGTTGTCGTAGGGGACCGGAATGCGGTGAATCCGGATGCCGTCGATCTCGCTCTCTTCCCAGCCGCCTCGCTTCGCCTCGGTGTCGCGCCGGCTGGTGATCATGTGGACTTCATGCCCCCGCTCGACGAGCCGGCGGGCCAACTCGTAGGAACGGGTTCCGCCCTCCTGCTTGGGGGTGTTGAAGTACTGATGCAGGTAGAGAACGCGCACGGGATCCTCAGGCTCGGCGCTCGAGCCAGGTGTCCAGGGTCCAGGCCGCGAAGAAGCGGCGGCAGACCGCGTCCCGGCTGCGAATGGCGGGGTCGTGCCCCCGGGAAAACTCGTCGACCACCGACTCGACGGTGGCCCCGGGCAGGAACTCGCGAAGCGGGCGCCCGGGTTGGCGCAGGCGTTGTTCGAGGTCGGCCAGGGCGGCCGGCTCGAGCAGGGTGTCCAGCGGCACGGCGAAGCCCCGTTTGGCCAACCCGGTGATCTCTTCGGGCAGGTACTCCCGGGCCAGTCGGCGCAGGATCGGTTTGTTCCGCCGCCAGGAGAAGGCGACGTCGTCGGGGATGCGGGCGCTGGTGCGGTGCACGAACTCGCCGAGAAAGGGCACCCGGGCCTCCAGGGCCACGGCGCTACTGCAGATGTCGACCTTGCGCAGATAGTGGGAGGGGAGTTCGGTGCGGATGGCGTAGTCGGCGGCGGCCCGGCAGCCGAAGGGCGCGGCCACCTCGACGGGGAGCGGACTGCCCTGCACCGAGACCTCCTGGGGAGCGAACAGCCGGTTCATCGCCAGGATCCTCGAACGGCCCTCGGCCCGGGAGACCTCGAGGAAGCGTCCCAGCGGCCGCCGGATCGAGGCGGGAGCCAGTGCCCGGGTGCTGGAGGCCAGGCTCAGTCCGGCGCGTAGCGGTAGCCGGGTCGAGGCGACCCGGGCGGCCTCGGCGTAGCCGAACCGCTTGTAGCCCATGAACATCTCGTCGCCGCCGTCCCCCGAGAGCGCCACCTTGCTGTGGGCGCGAACGGCGCGGCAGAGTACGTAGGTCGGGATCGCCGACATGTCGCCGAATGGCTGGCCGAAGCGGTCCATCACCCCCTCGAGCTCGCCGGGATCGAAACCCTTCATCTCGACCTGCAGCACCGTGTGCTCGCTTCCCACGTGGGAGGCGATCGCCGCTGCCGCGTCGCTTTCGTCGTAGGCCGTGTCGTCGAAGCCGACGGTGAAGGTCGGTAGACGGACGTCCAGTTCCCGGGCGGCCATGGCGACGATCAGGGCGGAGTCGATGCCGCCGCTGAGAAACGCGCAAACCGGAATGTCGGCGACCAGGTGGTCCTTGATCGAGGCGATCAGCGCTTCCCGGGTCCACGCCTGAACGGTGGCGGGATCCGCCGGCTCGGGCCGGTGTTCCCACGCGTAGTAGCGATGCTTGTGCAGGCCCTTTTCGTCGATCCGGAGGTAGGTCCCGGGCTCGACCGCCTCGACATCGGCGTAGATCGTGCGCGGTTCGCGGATCACGCCCAGGGCCAGGAAGTCCGCGACGCTTTCCGGCGAGATCTCACCAGAGGTCAGGCCGCAATCACGGAAGGTGTTGAGCTCCGACGAGAAGGCGTAGCCCCCGGGGTGGCGGCAGAGGTAGAGCGGCTTGATGCCCAGCCGGTCCCGGGCCAGGAACAGCGAACCGTCCCGGCGATCGAGAATCGCGATGGCGAACATGCCGCGCAGCCGCTCGAGGAACGCCGGACCCCAATGCCGGTAGCCGGCGAGCAACACCTCGGTGTCGCTGCGGGTACGGAAGACCGCGCCCTCCTGCTCCAGCGCGCCACGCAGCTCCCGGTAGTTGTAGATCTCGCCGTTCTGCACGACGACCGCCGATTCGTCCTCGGCCTCGATCGGTTGGGTCCCCCCCTCCAGGTCGATGACCGACAGGCGGGTGTTGATCAGCAGGGTCGAGCGTTCGGGGGAGAGAAAGTAGCCGGACTCGTCGGGACCGCGGTGGTGAATGGACCGGGTCATCGCGTCGATCAGCTGTCTGGGGTCTCCCGCCGGGAGGCTCCCGTGGAAACCAGCGATGCCGCACATCCGTGACGGGTCCCCTTTATCTCGTCGCCGCGCTTAGAATACCAGCTTGCTGTCGCAGCCGGAGGTTTCGAGCTTGCGGATCGCCTACGTGACCATGCTGTTCCCCGCGGGGGCGGAGACCTTCGCCTGTTCCGACGTCCAGGCGTTGCTGGCCAAGGGGCTCGAGGTCGAGGTGCACTCTCTCCGGCCGGCCCAGTCGGACACCGAGCGGCTCGCGGCAGAGCGGGAGGTCGCCTCGCTTCGGCGTAGCTACAACGGGGCGGGCAGTCTCGTGCGCGGACTGGCGGCGGCGCTCCGTCACCCGCTGGCCGCCGCCCGCTTGCTTCGGCAGGTGGCCCGCTGCCGGGGAGGCATGCTGGGGCGCAGCCTGATTCTCGTCCCCCGGGCGCTGGAGATCGCTTCCCGGCTGCACCGTTCCCCGGTCGATGTGGTGCACCTGTTCTGGGGTCATTACCCGGCGCTGGTCGCGGTGGCCCTGCGAGGCATGGGTTCGCGCAAACCGATCACCGTCTTTCTCGGTGCCTACGACCTGGAAGCCGGCTATCCCCCTTCCCGGGTCGCGGTGGCCTGTAGTGGGGCGCTGTTCACCCACGCCGAGGTCAACCGGGAGCGCGTCGAGCAACTGGCGCCCCGGGAGCGGGTCCACGTGGTCCACCGTGGCATCCCCGTGGATCGGCCGGAAACGATCGGCGAGCGGGAGCCGGTCATCGCCGCCGTCGGGCGCTTCATCCGCTCCAAGAACATGCACGAGGCGCTGGAGGTCTTCGCGGCGCTGCAGCGATCGGAGCCGGGGCCGTCGGCCCGGGGAGTCCGCCTGCTGATGATCGGCGACGGCCCGGAGCGGCCGGCCCTGGAGCGGCTCGCCCAGGAGCGGGGCATCGCCGACCGGGTCGAGTTCACCGGCTTTCTCCCCCGGACCGAGGTGCAGAAGCGGCTGCTTCGTGCGAGCGCGATGTTGCTGATGTCGACCAAGCCCGGCGAGCGTTTGCCCAACGTGATCAAGGAGGGGTTGTTCGCCGGTCTGTTCTGCGTGGCAACCCGGACCCCCGGCATCGAGGAACTCATCGCTCCGGACTGTGCCGGCGCGGTGGTCGAGCCTCACGGCATCGAGCAGGCGGCCGAGGCGCTCCGCGGTTTCTTCGCCGCCGGCGAGGCGGAGCGGCAGGAGATGGCTCGACGCAACCAGGCCTGGATCGCCGAGCGCTTCGACGTGCACCGCCAGATGCAACGCTACGTCGACTGCTGGCGCGGGCTGAAGCGGGACAGCGGTTGAGCGGTTCCCGACCGCTCGGACCGGCGTCCGGCCTGCCTCGTATCGATCCGCGGAAGCGGCGCCACGGCAAAGGCCGCTCCGACGATGATTGCGGTCAGGAACGCGATGGCGGGCATCCGCAAGGGGAACTCGAACAGCGCCTGAAGGCTGATCGCGACCAGCGCCGCGCACATCGCAGAGGTGATCGGGTCCTTCCGCCGCAGCAACTGCCGTAGCGTCACGGCGAGCAACAGCAGCATCGCCCCCAGGGCCAGCGGTCCTCCCTCGGATAGAAGCTGAAGCCAGTCGTTGTGGGCGTTGCCCCAGCGTTTCTCCAGGGAGGCCGGCCGGTAGAGCGGAAAAACCTCGGCGAAGGTGCCCAGGCCGGAACCGAGGACCGGGTAGTCCCGGCCGATCCGCGCCGTTTCCTTCCAGACCGTGAGGCGTCCACCCGATTCGAGGTTCGAGGCGCCCTGAATGAACCGTTCCCCGGGTGCCCGCACCTCCTGGACCCCGACCCAGAGGGTGGGGATCAGGAGCGCGCTCAAGGTCAGCGCCAGGGCGAACCGACCGGTCCGCCGCCGCCGCTGTTCCAGGGCGGCGAAGACCAGCAGGCCGCTCAGCGCGCCGAGAAGTCCGCCCCGGGAGTAGGAGAGCACCACGCCCATGAAGCCGAGGGCGGTGGCGACCAGACCTCCCAGCAACAAGAGAGTCGGTCCCTTGCCGAACTCGGCGATCCGTTCCCGGAGACTGAGCGACGGACGCAGGCGCTGGAGCCCTTCCACGGCCAGCGCCAGGGAGAAGGCCGTGAACGCGACGCCCATGCCGGTGGTGAAG
>CAZBZH010000112.1:0-10237 GCA_964496265.1 uncultured Acidobacteriota bacterium
CCTACTCGATGGCGCACTACGGGCTGGACGATCAGTTCGAGCACCTCAGCCTGCTTTCGGGCCCGCCGTTCACCCGCCTGGACTACGGCTGTTACCCGGACACCATCCCGGCGGGGGAACTGGAGACCGACCTCTGTATGGCGGGAGTCGCCGCCAAGTACCAGCTTCAGCCGGCGCGGATGGATCCCTGGGTCCAGCCCTGCAGTTGTTCGGAGAGTAACCCGACCAGCGCCGACTACCAGTGCCTGCAAGAGATCAGCATCGAGTCCGCGAACGCGGACTGGAACTGGGGCGCCCGGGCCGACATGTACTTCTGTTCCCAGGGCAGCATCAATGCCACCTCCGGGATGGGAGACCGGCTGTTCGACAACCTGACCGGCGACAAGGCCTGGTGGTGCTACAGCGATACCTGCAACGGCGAGAAGGTCTACCACGACGCACGGACCGACCTGCTGCAGAACCTGAATAGCCGCTGCGGCACACCGTAGGCGGCTCGGCATACGAACAGCGCACAGCCCGGCAACCGCGGACTTTCACGGATCCGGAGCGGCGCTGCTGGCGACGACCAACGAAGCGGCGTGGCGGCTCATCCCTCTCGACGGGCCGTCACGCCGCCGCTAAGATCGGCGGTGCTTCCATCCGAGGTGCCGCCGATGATCGTTCCCTACCAGCGTCTCAGCCCCGATGCTCTCGCCGCCGTGATCGAGGAGTACGTCTCCCGGGACGGCACTGAGCACACCGACGCGGAGCTCAAGGCCAAGCAGGTGCGCCAGGCCCTGGAGGCCGGTGAGCTAGTGCTGGTTTTCGACGCCGAGGCGGAGAGCTGTAACCTGCTCTCGCCGGAAGAGGTCACCGCCGCGGAGTACGCCGCCGAAGCCGCCGCCGAGGAGCAGGTGACCCACGAAGCCGACTTCGTCGACCGGCCGCTGGACGAAGACCACATCCCCTAGCTTGAGCTATGCGCGGGGGACGGGGGAATGGGGCCCGTCGTCCGGCTGGCTGGCTCAGGGCGTTCGTGGCGCGTCGGGCGGGTGTGCCGGTCGCTGGCTGATGTTCGTTGGGGGGATGGCCAGAACGTCCTCCTCTGCCCCATTCCCCCGTCCCCGAGCTTCAGGCGCGCGAGGGCAAGTATCCTTCGTTCAGCGGGCGCTTGCAGTGCAGGGTGGATGTTGTCGATGCGCTGGCGGTTCCAGGCGCTGCGACGCGGCGCGGCTATCGATCTACGGGGCGTTGCGGAAGAGGGTGGTCAGGTCGATGACGAGGCCAGGCCAGCCCGGCGGTTCGAGGCGCGAATCGCCCTTGGCTTCCGTAGCCAGTTCGAAGGCATCGTCCACTTTGCGGTAGCACTCGAAGGTTTGGTTGGCCGGGTCGACCAGCCAGAAGTGCTCCACACCGAGCTCCGCATAGCGCACGGCCTTGATGTTTCTGTCGTTCTTCTGAGTCGACGGCGAGAGAATCTCGACCACCAGCCAGGGTGGCCCTTCGATTCCCCGCTCCGTTACGTCTGCCGGAGCGGCGGTGACCAGCAGATCCGGCACGAACACGTCTTGGGTGGTGAGGATCAGATCCGTGGGAGCCACAAAGAGCTCCCCGGCTCCGTGTTCTTCGCAGTAGGCATGCAGAAGCTGGGTCAGCCGCAAGGAGACCCGCTGGTGAAGCGTACGCGGCGAGGGCGTCACGAGCAACTCCCCGCGGACCAACTCGTAGCGTTTGCCGTCGTCCGGCGTCTCCGGCAGGTCGGAGTACTCGAGCTTTCTCTTGAGATGTGCCATGTCGTATCGCTCCTGCCCGAAGAATACGCCGGATTCAGGTCTTGGACAACGAACCCGCTGCCACATCCTGCCGGAATCTCATAGATCTGATTCATAGCCGTCACGCTGGAGGCGGAAGGCAGCTTCAATCTCGCAGAAGTAGCGGGTGTTCGTGCCGATTCCCGCTCTAGCCGAGGTTATGGATCCGCAACCAGGGCAAACCTCAACCCCCGAGACGCCGAAGGCGGCGAGCCCCTCCCCCAACCTCCGCCTAGCTGTCTTCGGTCAGGGGTCGCACCAGGCCGGCGTAGCGGCTTTCGATCTTGAAACCGTGAGCGTAGAAGTACTCCGGCCGGAAGAAGCCGGTGGTGATCGCCTTGATCCCTTGCGCCCGCGAACGGTTGACCAACTCGTTCATCAACGAGTCGGCGACCCCCGCCTTGCGGAACGGGTCGGCGACCACGATCTTCTCCAGGTGCGCCGTTTCCCCTTCGGGTTCCACGTCGTAGTAGATGCCGCCGATGATCTGGTGCCGCGGGTTGAGCGCCACCAGGTACTGGTGTTCGGGGCGGAAGCGCACGTCCAGCTTGGCCTGGAGGAACAGCTGGTGCAGTTTGCCGACCTCCTTGGGGTTCATCGCGTGGCGGATGCGGAAGATGTTGCCGTCCCGGTCCTCGCGGGTGACCACCATCTCGCTGGCGTTGCCCGAGCCCTCGCCCAGGACGAACTCGGCGGTGTCCTCGGGCTGCAGATAGGGAAAGGACAGCCGCGTCAGGAAGTAGTCCTCATCCTCGCTGAGTCGCAGCCGCGCCCGCAGGTCGGTGACCGACGACACCAGGTCGTCCACCGCCATGCGGCCCTGCCGCAGTTCGCCGATGAGCTCTTCCAGTCCCTCGGCCAGGGCGGGGGAGGCGTCGCGCAACACGGTCTGGCGGAACAGCCGCACCCGCATCGCCGGGTAGTCGTTGCCCAGCTTGGCCAGCCCGTAGGTCTCGTACAGCTCCCGCAGGGTGCGGGCGCGGGCCTGGGGCGTCGGCGAATCGGCGAGGCGCAGCCAGCGGCGGAAGCGTTTGATCGCGAAGTACAGCCGCATGGGCATGAAGCCCCGGTCTTCCACGTGGTTGGTGAAGCGCTCGACGGTGCCTCTGAGGCGGCGGCCCTGCGCGTCGTCGGCATCCCGGGTCGCCTCGCGCAGCAGTTCCAGCCCCTCCTGTTCCCCGACCACCTCCAGCACCGCCGAGAGGATGATGTTCCAGCGCACCAGCCCCGCGACCTGCTGGTACTGCTCCTCGATCGGCCGCACGAACTCGTCGCGCATCGAGTACAGCATCGGCACCAGCCCCTCGAACGGGCGCCGCCCGGCCAGGGATACCAGCCGGGCGCCGGTGTGGTAGTCGTCGCTGGGCACGATCACGTTGCCCAGCTTGCCCGGCGCGATCTCGAAGCGTCGACCGGTGCGGTTCCAGAAATCGACGTAGGCCGCCAGGCTGGACCACGCCAGGAAGGGCCAGAGCTGGGAGAAGCGGCGCCGGTCGTCGCTTTGCCGCGCGTGGCGGCGCAGAGCGCGGTCGAGGGTTTCGCCGCTGATGAACTCCTCGCTCCACAGGTTGGCGTCTTTCCAGTAGCCGCCGAAGTCCTCGACCAGCGGCGGCCGCCCGGGCGCGTCGGCGCAGAGGATCAGCGAGTGGATCTCCTCGCGAACGTCCTCGTGGGGAATCTCGTCGGCCACGTTGATCGCCAGGTCGTAGGAGCCGTGCAGCCGGGTCTGCACCGTGGCCCGGTAGACCGTCTTGCTCGCCCGTTCCTTGCCCAGCACCCGCACCCAGACGCCGCGGGGCGGAATGTCGCTGAGGCGAATGGTGGTGTTGCCGGCGAACAGGAAGATCGCCTCGCGCAGCAGGCTGGTGCTCTTGAACGCGGCCAGCAGCCGTTTGCGGTGAGGGGCGGAGACATCCTCGTCGAAGGCCAACACGTCTTCCCAGCGGTACTCCCGGCCGGTCTCCGGATCGACCGCGACCCTCGAACTGGGCCGCAGCCACTCGCGGAAGCCGCTGGTCAACCGCTCCACCGCAACCCCGGCCGCCTCGCGCAACTCGGGCCGTTGGGCGAAGCGCATCGAGCGCACCAGGAACGCCCGCAGCGAGCGGTAGCGGGTCGGGTGCACCGCGCCGTACTCGGCGAGGAACTGCAGCAGGCCGGCGGCGACGGCGCTCTCGTGCTCGGTCAGATCCGCCTTGCGCATGAACACCCGGGCGGCATCGATGAAGGCCTGGAGCCGGCCCTCGGGGATATCGGTATCGACCAGGGCGGCCCGGGTATCGTCGTCGAGCAGCTCGCCGGGCGCCGCGAGAAAGCTGTCCAGGGTCGCGCGGAAGCGCCCCTCCTTCTCAAAGGGCACGAGGATGCGGAAGGCGCGGCGGCGGATGCTGTCGGTGCCGCTACAGGACGCCCGGCCCAGCAGACGCCGGGCGGGTTCGGCCAGCCGGGTGGCGTCGTCGCTGACCGAATCCTCGATCAGCTCCAGCGCGCAGAGCGCGGTGGGCTCGTCATCGCCGGCCAGGGCCAGCGCCAGCACATGCAGGTCCGACAGGTCCAGTTCCGGCCGCTCGGCGATGGCCCGAAGCGGTTCCTCCAGGGCTGCGGTCTCGGCGGGTGCCGGGCGCCCGTGCCACGCCAGCTTCGGGTCGAGGCGTGCCGGTCGCTCCAGCGTCGCCAGATCCAGGCCGACGAAATCACCGAGCGCTTCGTTGCCCAACCACAGATGCGGCGCGGTCAGGAGCGCGCCGAGGTTGAAGGTGCCTCCCTTGTGGCGATACAGGCAGGACCCGACCCGCACCACACCCTCGCCGGCGAGCTGCACCGTCAGTTCCGCCTTGCGGCTGGGGATCACGATGCGGTCGCCGTCGACCCGCACGTCGCCGGCGGTCAGGCCCATCGCCTGGAACAGCCAGTTGGGGAAGGCCAGCTCCAGCAGGCCCAGCCGCAGGCTGGTCCGCTGGTAGAGCCCTTGCACCACCTCGCGGAAGTTGCGCTCGACGGTCATCCGCCGGGGCGTGCCCTTGGGGGTCAGCTCCTGACGTTCCGGATCCAGGTCCCGGTCGATCAGGGCGAAGTCGACGATCCGCTCGAAGGGCGCCAGGAACTTGTTGACCGAGGCCACGATCGAACGGAAGTGCTCCCGCACCTCCTCGGGCGCCGCGTGGGCGAAGTCGATCTCGGCGAACTCCGGGTTGGGGTAGATCAACACCGAGTTGTAGGGGCGGTGGTCGCCGACCAGGAACACCCGGGCGATCGAGGGGAAGTCGCGGAACTTGTTCTCGATCCGCTGGGGGGCGATGGTCTCCCCCTTGATGTTCTTGTAGATCTCCTTCTTGCGATCGACCAGCCGCAGGAAACCGTCGGCGTCCTTTTCCATCAGGTCGCCGGTGGGCAGCCAGCCGTCGGCGTCGAGCCCTTCCTCACCCTCGACCGGGTCGAGGTAGCCCATCATCACGTAGGGGCCGCGAACCAGCAGTTCGCCGTCGTCGGCCAGGCGCAGCTCGATGCCGGGCAGCGCCACGCCGAGGGAGTCCTCCCGGTAGGCGCCCGGCGGGGTCATGGTGATGCCGCCGGTGCCCTCGGTCATGCCGAAGCCGCTCATCAGCTCGACCCCCTGGGCCTGGAAGAAGCGGAAGATCTCGCTGTCCAGATGGCCGGCGGCCGAAAGCCCCCAGCGCAGGCGGTCGCCGACCACCCGGCGGGTCGCCTCCAGCAGCTGGTCGTCGCTGGCCTCCATCGGGTCCGCCTGGGCGGTGATCGTCTCGTACAGCTCGATCCACTTCTTGGGCACGCTGATGAACACGCTCGGCCGGTGCCGCTGCATGCCCCGGCGCAGCGCGTCCACCGACGGGTTGGGCAGCATGCAGTAGCGGGCGCCCCAGAAGATGCAGGCCAGCATCTCCAGGTAGCGGCCGAAGGTGTGGAACAGCGGCAGGTAGCAGAGGAACACGTCCTCCTCGCCGATCTCGGGAATCGCCAGCGCCCGGGCGAAGCGTTTGAACACCAGGTTGCGCTGGGAGAACTGGATGCCCTTGGGGTGCCCGGTGGTGCCCGAGGTGTACATCAGCGTCGCCAGGTCCCCGATGCGCACCCCTTCCGAGCGTTGGAACAACGCCGAGCGGGGTGTTTCCTCCGAGCGCGCCGCCACCGCGTCCAGATGCAGCACGTCCTTGCGCCGGCCGACCCGGGCGTCCATGGCGATCAGGTGCCGCAGCTCGGGGAGTTCGTCCCGGCAGTCGCGGATCTTGTCCAGCTGCTCCCGGGTCGAGACGATCAGGGTGCGGGCCCCGGCATGGCGCAGCATGAACTGCACGTCCTCGGCGGTGGAGTTGGCCGGGATCATCACGTTGACGATGCCCGAGGTCAGGCAGGCCAGGTCGGCCAGGATCATCTCCAGCCGGTTCTCCGACAGGATCGCCACCGGCCCCGGTTCGCCGTCGGGGTCCAGAGCCAACAGCCCCCGGGCCAGCAGCTCGACCCGGCCGGCGGTCTGGCGCCAGGAGAGGCTCTGCATCCGGTTGCGCACCGGGATCTCGAACAGGGTCTTGGAGCCGTAGCGCTCGACCCGGTGCCGGAACAGCGGGCCCACGGTCAGCTGGGAGCGCTCGACCAACTGCAGCAGCCGGTCGGACCAGGCGGAGACCTGCTCGGCCGGGATGCGCCGCAGGATCTCGGGGCTCCGCAGCTGGTCCAGCAGGTCCCAGGCTTCCCGCCGCTGCTCGAGGGTCGGGGTGTCCCCCAGAGCCTCGGCGATACGGTCGGCCAGGGCCGCCAGGGCGTCCAGGTCCAGGGCGCCCAGCACCTCGTCGGGGTCCGGCCCCGAGCGCAGGGCCGCCACGATCGCACGGTCGGTTTCGGGGTTCGGGGTCTCGAGTGCCGCCGCGATCCGGGTCCGGTTTTCGCCGGCCTCCCGCGACGCGGCGTCGCGCAGCGTATCCGCCGTCGCCATCTGGCCTCCGCGCCCGGCGTCACGGGCAGGAGGCGCCCGAGTTTCGCCGTTTGGCGGGAAGGATTATAGTGCCGACGGCGCATTCGGCCGGGCGGCCCGCACCACGGGCCGGCGGAGGATGCCGGGAGAGACCATGTCCGAGATGCGTGTTTCCGTGATCCCCGTCGCCCGGATGGATGTCGGGGAGGTCGAAGAGGCGGCCACCCGGGTCGCCCGGGTGCCCGGTACCCCGATCCTGCTGCGCGAGGCGGCGCCGGTGCCCCGGGGCACCGAGAACTTCGAGCGGCGCCAGCATGATGCCAGCGGCTTCCTCGCCGACCTGCGGGGCAAGATGGCCCCGCTGCGGGTGACCAAGGTCATCGGCGGCGACGAGAGCGCGGCCAACGTGCCGATGAGCTCGATGACCGCCACGGTGTTCGTCACCGACCTGGACCTCTACACCGAGAAGAGCGACGGGGTGTTCGCCTACCTGAGCCCCAAGTTCAAGGTCGGGGTGGTCTCGGTGCGGCGGCTCAAGGAGTCGTTCCACCGGCGCAAGGCGGACCCGGCCAAGCAGCGGACCCGGCTGATGAAGGAGATGCTGCGGGTCATCGCCCGGGTCTCGGGCATCCCCAAGTGCCCCGAGCCCGGTTGCCCGGTCTTCCCCAGCAAGGTGCTCCCCGACGTGGATTCCAAGGAAGAGCGTTACTGTCAGCCTTGCTGGACAAGAATATCGACCGGGATCATGCGAATCTAGTACACTCGGCGTCCCTCCCATGACATTGGACAGAGGTGCGCGTGAGTATCTGGAACCAAAGGGTCCGAGACATCTGCGCCGTGATCCTCGGCGGGGGCCGGGGCACCCGGCTCGATCCGCTCACCCGGCTGCGCAGCAAGCCCGCGGTCCCGATCGCCGGTAAGTTCCGGCTGATCGACCTGCCCGTCAGCAACTGCGTTCACTCCGGCATCAACCGGATGTTCGTGCTGACCCAGTTCAACTCCTTCTCGCTGCACCGCCACATCTCGGCGACCTACAAGTTCGACGTCTTCTCCCGGGGCTACGTCCAGATCCTGGCGGCCCAGCAGACGCCCAAGAGCGAGCAGTGGTTCCAGGGCACCGCCGACGCCGTGCGCCAGAACCTGGACATCTTCACCGAGGCCCGCGGCGACCTGACCCTGGTGCTCTCGGGCGACCACATGTACCGCATGGACTACCGCGAGATGCTGCGCATGCACGAGGAGCATGACGCCGACATCACGCTGGGCGTGTTGCCCTGTTCCACCGAAGAGATCAGTGGCTTCGGCGCCGTGCGGGTCGACAGTTCCGGCCGGGTGGTGGAGTTCCGCGAGAAGCCCAAGGATGCCGAGGCCCGGGAGGGCATGGAGATGTCGGCGGATCTGATGCAGACCTACAATCTGTCGTCGACCCGGCCCTATCTGGCCTCGATGGGCATCTACTTGTTCAAGAAGCACGTGCTGGCCGAGATCCTCGACAACGAGCGTCATGACTTCGGCCACGACGTGATCCCCTCGGCGCTGGAGAATCGCAAGATCCAGGCCTACTTCTTCGACGACTACTGGCGGGATATCGGGACGATCCGGGCGTTCTACGACGCCCACCTCGATCTGGTGCAGCCGGCGCCCCCGTTCGACTTCAACGACTCGAACTGGCGCATCTTCACCAACCCCCACTTCCCGCCGCCGTCGCGGATGAACGGGGTGCGCTGCAACCACTCGATCATCGCCGACGGTTCGACCATCGACGAGTCGACCATCGAACACTCGGTGGTCGGGATGCGCACGACCATGCGCCGGGCCACGGTGCGGCGTTCGCTGTTGATGGGCGCCGACCCGTTCCCGCCCGACGGGCCGGCCGACGCGCCGCCGATCGGCATCGGCGACGGCACGTTGATTCAGCAGGCGATCATCGACAAGAACGCCCGTATCGGTAAGAACGTGCGCATCGTCAACAAGGAAGGCCTCGAAGACGCCTCGGGCGACGGCTGGGCCATCCGCGAGGGGATCGTCGTCGTCGAGAAGAACGCGATCATCCCCGACGGCACCACGATCTAGCCTCGTGTCCGGCGGGAACCGGCTGCGCCTGATCCAGATCCCGTTCAGCCACAACTGCGTCAAGGTCCGCCGCGCCCTGGAACTCAAGGGGCTGGACTACGAGACCCACGACATCGCTCCGATGGATCGCAGCGCGGTCTCCCGTTCGTCGGGGCAGGCGCTGGTGCCGGTGCTGGAAGATGGCGGCAAGGGCATCGCCGACTCCACGGCGATCCTGCGCCACCTGGAGCAGGCCTATCCCGAGCCGTCGCTGCTGCCCGAAGATCCGGCGCTCCACGCCGAGTGTTGGCTGCTGGAGGACTGGGCCGACCGGGCCTTCATGGCGCTGACCCGGCGCATCGCCTACTGGAATGTGCTGGTCACGCCGGGTGCGCTGGAGCAGCTCTGGTTCGCCGACGCCTCGGCGCTCAAGCGCTTCATCGGCGTGCGGGTCGGCAAGCGGGCGGTGACCCGGCGCTTCCGTCTCTCGGCGGGGCGCAACAAGCGGGACGAGGCCGAGGCGAAGACGGCGGCGGCTTTGGCCCTGGAGCGGCTCGCAGGCCGTCCGTTCCTCCTGGGCGACCGCCTCACCGTGGCCGACGTCTCCCTCGCGACCATGGCGGCACCGCTGATCGCCGGCCGGGCCGAGCTGCGGAGCGACCCCGCGATCAAGGAGCTGATCGCCTGGGCCGGCACGGTCGCCGGCGAGCAGACCCTGGCCCTCTACGGCAGCCTCACCGGCTAGCTTACCCGGCGCTTTCGGCCAGCCATTTGCGGCGCAGCCGTTCCGTGACTTCTTCGTGGCTCAGGGTGCGCCCAGCCTCCAGGTCTTCAAGACCCTTCTCGATCGAATGCATCACGTAGAGGTGGTACTGGATGTCGTCGAGGGTGCAGTCGTCGGGCAACCGATCCAGCAACTCCTGGACAGCTTGTTTGGCGGCCATGGGCTCATCTCCTCCGGGACACACCGGGAAATTACCCTCAACGGAACGCGGGGACAAGCTTGCTGACTGGTGGTGAGTTGCGACTCCGAAACGGTCATGGCGGTCGTGGGGGCAACCGCAGCCCGGCCTCGACGTTGCCCTAAGTGCTTCTTCCCAGGCGCTTTGGAGTGCGGCCACCGAGGGCGACGACCTTCGGTTTGCGCATCTTTACCAAACGGTGATGCGCTATAGTTGACGCGACATTCATGTCGTGTCATTCATGTCATATCCACCCCTCGAACAGGAGACCTCCACGATGAGCCACTCTGCAGTTCTCGAACCGCCCCGCGCCTCGGAGACCGGCGCCAAGACCAAGGTCGCGGTCGCTCGCGGGGACGGCATCGGTCCCGAGATCACCGATGCCGTGATCGAGATCCTCGAAGCCGCAGGGGCTCCGCTGGAACTGGAGCCGGTGGTCATCGGCGAGAAGGCCTATCTGGCCGGCAGCTCCTCGGGCGTCCCCGAGGAGGCCTGGGAGTGCCTGC